>CAIMUP010000089.1 GCA_903844645.1 uncultured Bacteroidota bacterium | reverse complement strand
CCTCGTCCTGCCGATCAGCGGATTTCTTTCAGCATCTTTTTCCAAGATTATATTCCCAAGCATCCTACTTATAAGATGAATTTAAGCCTTGTGTTTGGCACAGGATTTCCTTTCGGTCCGCCAAACAGCGTGAAGTTTCTCGATGCATTCCGTATGCCGTTCTATCGCCGTGTGGACATTGGTTTCTCCAAACAAATTGTGGGGGAGAATGCGAAGACTCCAGAGCATATAAAGTTCCTGAAACACTTCACCTCTATCTGGCTAAGCATGGAGGTTTTCAATCTGCTGGATGTGAGCAATACCGTGTCCTACAACTGGGTTCAGGATGCTGGCGGAACGAAGTATGCCATCCCGAATTACTTGACCACGCGGCAACTGAATGTGAAATTGAACGTGAAGTTCTAAGATTATTTCTTCAGCAAATCCCTGATTTCTTTCAACAGTTTTCGGAGGCAGTAAACCCGTTTCTCTTCCTTTTATTCCAATCATCTTAATCATCTTCTTCCTTTTATTGTTGCTCCCGAGAGGTCGCAATCACAAAACGATGAATGAAAATATCGTAACACAAATTCTCGAACATTTCCTTCCAGGTTTTTCTCTTGGAAGGTCTTGATTTATTAATTTAAACCTGAAAGGAGAAAAACCTTTCAGGAGTTCGAGTCATTAGTTTGGGATAAAAAAATTTATTCGTCTTTTTATTGCTTCCGCATGTGTAGGATTGAATCAGCCAAAAAGTAATATCGTTCCGATGCCGCGTAATATGTTTGCACCGTTTGGCGATATGATTTCGGCATTTGGCGATATGACGAAAAAATTCCGTCATATCGCCGCGCCCTATATCATATCGCGCCGCCACCACGTCATATTACCAAATCTCCGCACAATATAGCGCAGCCGCCACGTCATACTACCACGAGTCCACGTCATATTACGCCGGAGCGTAGTCATATTACCAGCCGCTCGCGACATATCGTGGAATTTCCTGGCGATATGATGAAAAAATTTCATCCTATCTCCAAGCCTTGATTTGATATTAAGAAAGCCTCCCATAATATGCCCAAACAATCAGGAACAAAGAAATTGGAAACCTACCCTTCGTAATTTTACTCCTATATATAGAGTCCATTTTTTGGGATTAATGGAATTATCCTTATTTTTGCCACGATAAAAACAGGTTTATTTAATAACATTATGATGAAAAAAACGATAGGAATCGTAACGCTGATATGCCTTATGGCACTTGCTCTGAATACCTTTGCCCAGCCTTGGGCATGGATTCAAAAAAACAATTTTACAGGAGTTGCCAGGTCGTCGCCAGCTTGGTTCACCATCAATGGTTTTGGATATATGGGCATGGGGTATGACGGGGCTGGGCTGAATGATTTTTGGAAGTACAATCCGACTAATGATTCCTGGACTCAAATGGCGAATTTTACAGGCACTGCCCGATGGAGCTGCCCATCATTTTCTATCGGCAGCAACGGGTATGTCTTTGGCGGAAATGCCTCCGGTTATTTCTCCGATTTTTATAAATACAACAGCGTTACCAATGCCTGGTCGCTGCTTACTTCCACTGCCCCGTTGCCCGGCAGGCAAGATTCTTACGGATGCACCCTCAATGGCAAAGGATATGTAACCACCGGATACAGCAGCATTGACCGGAAAGATACTTGGCAATATGATACCCTTGCAAACGCCTGGACGCAGATGGCTGACTATGGCGGAACAGAGCGAGATGCGGCACTGGGATTTGTAATTAATAATAAAATGTATGTCGGCACCGGGCAGACGGGAGCCGTGCTGCATACCGACTTTTATAAATACGATCCCGACAGCAATACATGGGCTGCGATTGCGAATTTCCCAGGTGCAGCGCGGAACTCGGCAGTAGGTTTTGCCATAGATTCCATCGGCTTTGCAGGGGCAGGGTTTGATATTAATTCGGGAGTCTTCTATAAAGATTTTTATGAATACCATCCTGCCACCAATACCTGGACGACCTCTACCGCTACCTTCCCCGATATTAATGGAATCGCCTATCCGTTTATTTTTCCGTTTAATCACACTGTATTCATCGGCACCGGCAGAGATAGCAGCACCACTTATATCAATAAAGTTTTCCAATTAATAACCACAGAAGGCGTTACCGAAGTCTCTCGAAACAATGACGATATTTTAATCTTCCCCAACCCCGTTACAGACCTTCTCACCATCTCTTTCACAGCTGATAAGATAAAGTCATGCACCATTATTCTTTATGATATGCTTGGAGAAAAGATAATTGTTCCCATTAAATCGGAAAGGCAAACAACAATGGATGTAAGCAAACTCTTACAAGGTATCTACTTCCTCGAAGTGAATATGGCAGGACAGAAAATAGTGAAGAAGGTAGTGAAGATGTAACGGTTTAAGGTTTTAGGAATGTATATACCTTTAAACTTTAGAATTTAAACCTCACACCTCGCACCAATTCCCTATCTTTGCACCATGAAAAACTTTGAAATTATTTCTGATTATAAACCCACCGGAGATCAGCCGGAAGCTATCAAGCAATTAGTCGCGGGATTGAAGGCTGGCGAGCAAAGTCAGACCTTGCTGGGCGTCACCGGTTCGGGCAAAACGTTCACGATTGCGAATGTTATTAAGGAGGTCAATCGCCCCACTTTAATCTTGAGTCATAACAAGACTTTGGCGGCGCAGTTGTATGGCGAATTCAAACAATTTTTTCTGCATAATGCTGTTGAATTTTTCATCTCTTATTATGATTATTACCAGCCCGAAGCCTTCATGCCGGCAACCGGAGTTTATATCGAAAAGGATTTATCTGTCAATGCTGAAATAGAGAAATTCCGTCTCGCTACTACCTCTGCTTTGCTTTCCGGAAGGCGCGATATCATTGTCGTTTCATCGGTTTCCTGCATCTATGGTTTGGGAAATCCTGCTGACTTCACAGAGAATATTGTGAAGGTAAAAGTTGGGCAGAAAATGAGCCGTGCCAAGTTTTTAAATGAATTGGTAACCGCACTTTATTCTCGCAGTGAGAATGCTTTGGAACGCGGGCAGTTCAGAGTGAAAGGCGATACAGTTGATATCTTCCTTGCATACACTGATTATGGCTATCGCGTGGCATTCATGGGCAATCAAATTGATGCTATCGAACGCATCGAAATTTCTTCAGGAATGCGGATTGAAGATGAGGAAGAAGTCACCATTTTCCCTGCGAGTATTTATGTGACGAGCAAGGATAAAATGTTGGGTGCCATCTGGCAGATTCAGGAGGATATGATGAAGCATAAGGCATACCTCGAAGGGCACGGAATGATGCTTGAATCGCAGCGAATCGAAGATAAAGTAACCGAAGATCTGGAGATGATTCGCGAGGTGGGATATTGCTCCGGCATCGAGAATTACTCGCGCTATTTTGATGGTCGCAAACCAGGTGTTCGTCCTTTCTGTTTGATGGATTATTTCCCCGATGATTTTCTTTTTGTGATAGATGAAAGCCACGTGACAGTGGGGCAAATTCGTGCCATGTACTTTGGCGATCGCTCTCGCAAAACCAATCTCGTGGAATATGGATTTCGCCTGCCATCAGCCTTCGATAATCGTCCTTTGAAGTTCGATGAATTCGAGTCCATGACCCCGCAAACTATCTATGTCAGCGCCACTCCCGCCGACTATGAATTAGAGAAAAACGATGGCGTATTTGTGGAGCAGGTCATCCGTCCTACCGGGCTTTTGGATCCTATCATCGAGGTTCGTCCGAGCATCAATCAGGTGGATGATTTGCTCGATGAAATCGCAGATGTTGTCGAGAGCGGATGTCGTGTTTTGGTAACTACCGTCACGAAAAGATTATCCGAAGAACTCGCGAAATATCTTGCGAAATTAAACATCAAATGTCGTTACATGCACGGCGATATCGAGACCCTCGAACGCACCGAAATATTAAGAGATTTAAGACTCGGAACGATAGATGTTTTGATAGGCGTAAATCTTTTAAGGGAAGGCTTAGACCTGCCGGAAGTGGCACTGGTAGCCATTCTTGATGCCGACAAAGAAGGCTTCTTGAGATCAGCTCGCTCCCTCACACAGACTGCCGGAAGAGCCGCCCGTAACCTCAATGGAAGAGTCATCATGTATGCCGATAAAATCACCGAATCCATGAAGACAACCATTGATGAAACCAATCGCCGCCGCGCAAAACAAGAAGCCTATAATCAAGCCAATGGCATCACCCCGACCCAGATTGTGAGCAACAAAGGCACCATCCTCGGCTCCACTGCGGTGGTGGATGTTCGCGACCACTCCAACAATGTTTACCTCGAAAACGAAGGCGCCACCTTTGCAGCCGATCCGATAGTTCAATACATGAACAAAGAGCAACTCGAAAAGCTCATCAAAACAACCCGAAAGAAAATGGACAAGTCCGCCAAAGACCTTGATTTCATTGAAGCCGCCCGTTACCGCGATGAGCTATTTGCCTTGGAAAATATAATGAAAGAAAAAGACGGAAAGGTGCTTGTGGAGAAATAAATTTCAGGAAAGAATCAAGGGTTAATCAATCAAAATATCGGTGTCCAGACAAACTATTTCCATTCATTAAAATGTCTGCGTTTCTCTTGAATATATTCGTATTCCTCATCCGTCATTACGGGGAAGGATAATAAAAACTTTTGGAACTCTGCGACTTCCATTTTTTCCTTTTTCGTCAATGCCTTTTTCTTTGGAGGACTTGTTTTTTTTGGCTTTTTCCCTTTTTCCTCAACAGGTTTTTCCTCCCACATAATAATCACTTTCACCTCCCTATCCTTAATTTCAGGACTATCCTTTGGGATTTCAATCACCCCATTATGCACAACAGTTTTGAATTCTACTCTATTCATATCTTGATATTATTAAGCTGCAAATATACGAAACATTTCAGGCTTGATAATGACCACAACAACCATCATCGTTTTATTGCAGCTCCCAAGAGGTCGCTATCATAAAACGATTAAATTAAAACGTACCGACGTAAATCCATTAACTGTTTAAATAAGATTTATCTCTCAAATAAGATTCAAAATTCCCTCCAAAAATTTTCAATGGAAGTTGGCTATTCTTCCACCAAGTACCATCAAAGGTTAATCCAATTCCAGGGTACTTATCAGAAGGATAAATACCCTTAAATTTAGAGCTATTTATAAGGTTTGTTGGGTGGTTATCTGTTCCACTTTCACATTCACTATCCAATTTTGAAACAATCGTAATTTTTGGTGATTTATCTTCTCCTAAAACTACTTGAAAAATCTGGTTTAGATGCTCATCTGAAAAGGAACAACCAATACAAATTATTTCTGAACAATTATCATCAAGACAATCTCTCTTGAACGAATTCATAAATGATGAATATGGTTCAAGAGCAGTTCTTATGATTTTCTGTTGCCCAGTAATAATTGTAGGATTAAGAATAGGCTTTCCATTTTGATTTGTTTGATTAAAGTCATCATCGGAATATACTATATCATTATCTTCCCTATACTTTACTTCATCTTCATTGCATTTACCATTCACTTTGTAATCATATGGATGAAAATCAAAGTTGCATGAACCATGCAAATTATAAAAGCAGTTACAATTGTCATCGTTGATGATTCTCCTAACATCAATTTCACCAGATCTTTTCTCAAAATATTCACTGCCATTTGAGCTCATATTAAACCCATTAAATAATGGTTGAGACTTTGGGAAACATTTATTTGGTATGTTATCATAGTTAGTCGAATAGATTCTGATAACATATCCCTCATTGAGAAAATATTCAAAAAACGAAGTAAGGGAACTGTTGTTTGTTGTATTTTCCTTCTCATAATAACAACTAATAGATTCTTTTAAATTTTTAATCGTTTCAAAGTATAGTTTATAATAAAAACTACTTTTAGGATACCCATTTTCTACGGTTATTTTTAGATTAGGATTATTTGCAAATGTATAATCACATAATGAGTTTTCTACCCAAGGTCTAGTATCTGCTGTTATGGTTGGAAATTCCCCTTCAAGGTTATCTTTAGCTAAAAATAATGAAGTCCAATCACTCAAATAATATAGTATTTTATTCTTTTGTTCTTGGGCAGAATAATATTCATAAAGCCATTCTATTGAACTTAAGATAAACTCAAAATTTATATCAGAAGGGTTTTTGTCATGATAATATTCTGCAAGATTCTCTTGTAAAAAACTTAAATAATTGAGATTGCTATTCGTTTTAAAAGTACATTCGTTAATTAAATCATCTGTCAATTCATTAGTGATTTTACCACCCCATGGGACAGCAGCACCTGCTCCCAATAGTATAACTATCTTCTTTGATTTATCCATAATTTGAAAAGTTGAATATTAGAATGTCGCCCCAAGTTTCAAATTTAATACATTGACTTTTTCCCTTTTGGTAAAAGATTCCTGTTCATTACGGTCAATATAAGAAACAGCTAAACTATTTTCTTGGTATCTATAACCAACACTAAAATTTAGAGCATACTTTGAAGAGACAAAAAATTTCATTCCAATTGAAAGATTCACCAATAATCCTCCCTTATTAACTTGTGTTATTGTGTTTTTGTAATAGCTCATCCAAAATGCATTATTAGTGAAAGAGGTATACAAGCCGCTACTATTATTTATTCCAAAAGAATATCCCAATGAAACATCAAAAAAAGGAGTAATCAATGAATTGAGTAGATTACCTCTAAAGTCCACAAATATTGGAAGAAAGAGGGCATTATATTTTTCGATTCCTAATCCAATTCCCATACTAAAATATTGATTAATTAAATAACCATTTACTGTTTGAATTCCGTAAGAATAGGAATTTGTATCACTACTAACCCCTAATCCAAAATCCAATTCGGTAATATTGGTGTATCCAGATTGTTTAATATTTGGAATTTCATTTCTCAATTCTGGAGGTGAGGTAGTTTGCATCGGCTCTTTAGTTATTTTTTCAATTTCATCCATCTTATAAACAAAAACATTTCTATCCTTTGTCTGGATTTTGATAGTTTGATTTGGTACTGTTTCTATTATCATCCCATGGATAATACTTCCATTCTTTAAATAAACAACATCTTCATAATTTGTTTGGGCTATTGCACATATTGAAAAAAGTAGCATTGCGGCGATGATTGAAATTTTTGTTTTCATAATTTTATAGCTTTTAAGAAGCCGCAAATCTACCATAAAAATCTACAACCACCCTCCATATCCCAAAAATAATCCCCTTCCTTACCAACAGTGGATTCTTATTTTCCACCCGTAATCCGAGTCCTTTTTGTAAAATACCCTTGTTTTTCAATGAATAAACCCACTCTGCACACACCGCAATTGCAAATGCGTGCAGCGCAATTCACTATCCGAGCAACGCAATTCACTTTCCGAGCAACGCAATTCACTCTCCGTACATCGCGGAACACTTTCCGTACAACGCGGAACACTTTCCGTACAGCGCGGAACACTCTCCGTACAACGCGGAACACTTTCCGTACAGCGCAATTCAAAATGACGACAACGAAATCCCAAATCCAACCTCCCCTATTTGATATATATTTGCCCCATCAGAAAAGAATATCGTGAAAAAATTCCTAATCATCCAAACAGCCTTCATAGGAGATGTCATCCTCGCCACTCCACTCATCGAAAAGCTGCATGAATTCTATCCCAATGCCCAAATAGATTTCCTCCTACGCAAAGGAAATGAATCCCTGCTAATCGGTCATCCCTACATTCACGAAGTTCTTATCTGGGATAAAAAGAATAACAAAATAAAGAACCTCCTCCAATTGATAAACCAAATCAGAGCCAATAAATATGACTATGTAATAAACATCCACAGATACTTTTCCTCTGGTTTAATAACCGCACTTTCCGGTGCAGAAAACAAGATTGGCTTTGATAAGAATCCACTTTCCTTTTTATTCACAAAGAAGATAAAACATATCATCTCTCCCTTCTCCATTGGAGAGGGGCAGGGGATGAGGCATAAGCATGAGGTAGAAAGAAACATAGATTTAATATCCTCAATAACAGATAGTAAATTAACAGCGCCAAAGCTCTATCCCTCCGAATCTGATTACAAAGAAACAATAAAATACAAGACTCAAAAGTACGTCTGCATTGCCCCAACATCAGTCTGGTTCACGAAACAATTCCCGAAAAACAAGTGGGTTGAATTGTTGCAGAAACTTCCTGCTGAATTGAAGATTTATTTATTAGGAGCCTCCTCCGATAAACCCTTCTGCGATGAATTGATGAAACAATCAAACAGAAACAATATCGAAAATCTATGTGGCAAATTATCCCTCCTTCAATCGGCAGCATTGATGAATGATGCTGCAATGAATTACACAAATGATTCCGCCCCAATGCACCTTGCATCAGCAATGAATGCCCCAGTTACAGCTTTCTTTTGCTCCACGATTCCAGCCTTTGGTTTCGGTCCTTTATCTGATAATTCAAAAGTTATTGAAACGACTATAAATCTCGATTGCCGTCCCTGTGGCTTGCATGGTTTTAATGCCTGCCCAAAAGGTCATTTCAAATGCGCCGAAAGCATTGAAGTTACTTCTCTGCTTTAATCACATCGGCAACTAACTTAGCCCAAACATGATATTCCTTTGCAGAAGGATGAAGTTTATCCTCTGCCACTAATGACGGGTCATTGGCTGCCTTTCTTGTGCTCGGTGTAATATCAATATAATGAACTTTCCTAAGCCCGCTCTCCTGTTTATTAATCCCATTAAACAAATCAATCTCTTCCGCAATCTTCTTTCGATCCCGACCTTCAGCAAAAGGTGTCACTCCCCAATCAGGAATGGAAAGAACAATAACATGGTTAGCTTTTCTTTGAGCAAACTCAATAGCCATATTCAACAGCTTCTTGAATTCCTCGCGATATTCTTCGGCACTTCTCCCACGATACTGATTATTAACCCCAATCAAAAGCGTCACGAAATCATAATCCTTTGTCGGCTTTTCTTCAGCAATAGCAGCCATTAATTCATCAGTAGTCCAGCCGGTCTTAGCAATGATTTTCGGCTCCTCAAAGTTTATTCCATAAGCCTTCAACATAGCCACAGCTTGATTTGGAAAGCGTTCCTGCGCAGCCATCCCCTCACCAATTGTATAGGAATCCCCGATACAAAGCATGCGATAGTTTTTTGTATTCATAGTATTGTTTTTAAAACTCATCAACGATAATAGCACCACGAAGGCAAGATTCAATCTCCACATATTTTCTTATTTTTGCAGCCACAAATTAAATAAATAAAACATAAATAAAATGCCATACCCCGAAAGTATTTGCGCCCCGATGAGACAAGAACTCACCGCTGTGGGCTTCACAGAATTGAAAAATGTTGCCGAAGTAGATTCGGCATTGAAGGACAGTAAAGGAACCGTTCTCGTGATGGTCAATTCCGTCTGCGGATGTGCTGCAGGCACTGCCCGTCCAGGCGTTCGCATGTCTTTGGCAGGCGATCACAAGCCCGATAAATTGGTCACCGTTTTTGCCGGACAAGACTTGGAGGCTACAGCCGAAGCCCGCAAATTCATGGTTCCCTACCCGCCCTCTTCCCCCTCGATTGCGCTGTTCAAAGACGGCAAATTAGTTCATTTCATCGAGCGACATCAGATAGAAGGACGTCCGGCAAATATCATTGCCGAGCATCTCATGGGTGCCTTCGAGGAATACTGCTAAGGGTTTAAAGTCTAAGGTTTAAACCTTAATCTAATTATCAATAACCTTATGCACCCTGAAATAATCCGAATCCTTTTCAGGTGCATTTTTCAGTGCCTGATCTTGAGTTATTTCCACGCGGACTTCATCATCGCGCATCACATTCACTTCATCCGACATGTAGATTAATGGCTCCACGCCTTCGGTGTCGAGTTCATTTAATTTCTCGATGAAAGTGATGATTCGGCTTAAATCATTAACGATGCCGTCCTTTGCTTCATTCTCAAATTCTAATTTGGCGAGGGTTGATAATTTATCAACCGTATCTTTATCTATTTTCATTTTTACTTTCTTAATTCTTGATTAATAATGCTGTGGACATGGGCTTTCAGCGTCTCTATGTCGGCTTCTGTCATCCCTGTTGTTGGTATTGGTTTGTGAATAATTACTTCCATTCTTGTTGGTTTGCCACCCTTCTTTGCTTTTCTTCCATTCGGCAAAATTACCCAATTATTTTTAAATGTAATCGGCACAATAGGAACTTGATTTTCTATCGCCAACTTAAATGGTCCATTCTTAAACCTGTTTAATTTCGGAGCGGTTTCGTGAATGGTTCCTTCAGGAAATATGGAAATACTAATACCTTTCTTCAGGTCGGAGGCAGCACGCGAGAATGCTTTGTGGGCACCGATTCTACTACCCCGATCAACAGGAATATCCATCCTCCAAAAGAAGATTCTGAACAACGGAATCTTCGTCAGTTCAGCCTTCCCGATGAAGTGAAAATAGTTAGGAATGGCGATGTAAGTAGCGACGGTATCTATGTAGGAAGTATGATTCGCGCAAAAGATATACGTCCCCTTTTTATCCAGTTTTGCCTCCTGCCTGATGCGATAACTAATCCCGACATTCAGCAGAATAAGATGCGCCCAAAACCGCTTCAACTGGAAAACGATACCCCATGTTTTCTCTGAAAGAATAAAAATATAGAACAGCGGATAAAGTATCAGGAAAGTAATTGCGAAGTTCAGGTTGAACAAGATGCGCCATACTTTGCGGAGGAATATGATCAGATTTAGTTTCACGGGAGCGGTAATTATTTAAGGAGGGCAAAGATACGGATTCCTGAAACTCAAAATCCATGCCTGAATCAGGAAGGATTCCTGAATTACTATTCACTTTTCGCGATCACCACCTTCCCCTGCCATGTTTCGGTGGGGGAGGTAAGTTGCCAGAAGTAAATGCCGCTACTCAATGCCGAGGCATCAATAATTTCATTACCGATACTGCCGCTGATGCTATGTTTATAGACTACTCTTCCTGAAATATCAAGTAGCTGAAACGCTGCATTCGGGTTGGATAGATGATAGGAGAGCGTGAAGGTGCCGGTGGTGGGATTGGGGTAGAGGGAGATTTGGGGAGGAGTGAGGGTCGTAGATGGGATGCCAACTGTTTCATTATTACAAGAAGAAAAGTTAATACAGGAAGTATCCAATACATAACGCCACATATCATTACGAGTCCCAATAGGTAATTTCATTCCTCCAAACATCCAAAGATTACAATTGTTGTCTTTCCAACCATTTGCCCCGCATCTATTGCCAGGTTTATTATTTAAGTTTGAAATGGTTTTATATCCATAAATACTAGTTTGACTCCTTGTAGTATCACCGCTTATCAAAGTCCATTCATTGGTTGAAGAGTTGAAATTCCATAAATCATTATAAGCATAAGCAAAGTCATAGCCGCCATAAAACATAAAATTATTATCTCCAATTTCCCAATATGATCTATTTTCGCCTCTTGCCGCTGGCATATTGTTGAGGGAGGGAATACAAATAGGAGTACTTAAAACTGCAACACTATTACCAGTACTATCCCCGCTCATCCATGTCCACTCATTTGTAATAATATTATATCTCCAGACATCATTCTTTAAATGATTTAAAAGACTTATCCCACCACAAATCCATAAATTATTACCTTCCTTCCAATGTGCATAACTTGCACGAGCAGAAGGATAATTTGCAATATTTGGTATACCCCTTATTCCATAAATTCCTGGAGAATTGAAAACACTATCTCCTTTCTTCCATGTCCATTCATTAGTATTAATATTATACATCCATAAATCTGAAAATAAATAGGTATTAATAATACCTCCAAACAACCAAAGAGAATTATTATAATACCAATTAGCACAAGTCTCATATCTTCTACCTGGGGTATTAGCAATATTTGGAATATTTAATGTTCCATAAACTGTTAATCCAAACCCCGAAGTATCTCCTTTCATCCAAGTCCATTCATTGGTTGAAATATTATATTTCCATAAATCTGCAAGATTACCCCCTGTTATTACTGCATATCCTACACCACCAGATAACCACAAGTTTCCAGATGAATCAGTCCAAGTTGCTACACCATATCCTCGACATCCAGGATTATTAGTTGGGGATGGAATGCCTTGAACTCCGTATACTCCATATTGATTTATAATTCCAGGTCCCTTCATCCATGCCCATTGATTAATTGTTGGTTTAAATTCCCACAAGTCGCTATATTCACCATTTGTTCCATAACCATATCCCCCAAAGAGCCAGAAATTCCCATTCAAATCTGTCCATTCGCAAGCTTCATAAAACCCTGGTGGTGTATTTAATGAATCAAAAACTCCCTGCGTTCCATAATGACCAAGAGAGTTTGCAGCACTATCTCCATTCATCCAAGTCCATTCGCCCATTTGCCCATAGCTACTATTATATAATAGTATCACCGTTAATAATACAAGTACGTTTTTCATCATCGCAGTTTTTTTTATTTAATATCGGCAAAAGTAGGAAATAGTTGGTATTTTGATTGTTGGGGTTGGTAAGAGGGTCTTGAGGGTTGGTAAGAGGGTCTTGAGGGGAGGTAAGAGGGTTGTGGGGTGAGGTAAGAGGGTTGTGGG
>CAIMUP010000088.1 GCA_903844645.1 uncultured Bacteroidota bacterium | reverse complement strand
TGGCGGGTGTCTACTGGCTCAATGACTTCATCAATGTAGCCGCGTTCGGCAGCTCGGTAGGGGTTGGCGAAGTGGTTGATGTATTCTTCTTCCTTTTCCTTGAGTTTGGCTGCGGGGTCTTGGGCTTCGGAGATCTCTTTCTTGAAGATGATTTCGGCGGCACCTTTGGCTCCCATGACGGCGATTTCGGCAGAGGGCCAGGCATAATTCATGTCGGCACCGATGTGTTTTGAATTCATTACATCGTAGGCTCCACCGTAGGCTTTGCGGGTGATGACGGTGATGCGCGGCACGGTGGCTTCGCAGAATGCATAGAGCAATTTGGCGCCGTTGGTGATGATGCCGTTCCACTCCTGGTCGGTGCCGGGGAGGAAGCCGGGGACGTCTTCGAAGACCAGCAAAGGGATGTTGAAGGAGTCGCAGAAACGTACGAAACGGGCGGCTTTGGTGGAGGATTTGATGTCGAGAACGCCGGCAAGGAATGCGGGCTGGTTGGCGACAATGCCGATGCTTTTGCCACCCAGCATTGCGAAGCCTACTACGATGTTTTCGGCGAAGTCTTTGTGGACTTCGAGGAAGGAATTCTGGTCAATGACTTCATGGATTACTGTGCGGATATCGTAGGGTTGGTTGGGATTATCGGGGATGATATTGTTTAATGCTGGACGGGATTCATTGGAAGGAGAGTAAGGATAGGCAGGCGATTCTTCTTCGCAATTCTGGGGAATATAAGTGAGGATATTGCGGATGTTTTTGAGGCATTCGACTTCATTGGCACAAGAGAAATGCGTAACGCCGGACTTGGTGGAATGGGTGGAAGCACCGCCAAGTTCTTCGGAAGTAACTTCTTCGTGGGTGACTGTCTTGACTACATTAGGACCGGTGACAAACATGTAGGAAGTGTTCTCGACCATCATGATGAAATCGGTGATGGCTGGGGAATAGACTGCACCACCGGCACAAGGTCCCATGATGGCGGATATCTGTGGGACTACGCCGGACGCCATTACATTGCGGTAGAAGATGTCGGCATAGCCACCTAATGATACTACGCCTTCTTGTATACGTGCGCCACCTGAATCATTCAAGCCAATAACAGGCGCGCCATTTTGCATGGCGAGGTCCATAATCTTGCAGATCTTTTCGGCATGGGTTTCGGAGAGGGAGCCGCCAAAGACGGTGAAGTCTTGTGAGAAGACATAGACGAGGCGACCATTGATGGTGCCGTAGCCTGTGATGACACCGTCGCCGAGGTATTTTTCGCGTTCCATGCCGAACTCTACTGAGCGGTGGGTAACTAACATTCCAATCTCTTCAAAGGAGCCTTCGTCGAGGAGGAAATGTAGGCGTTCGCGGGCTGTGAGTTTGCCTTTTTTGTGTTGTGATTCGATGCGCTTGATGCCGCCGCCTAATTGGGCTTCGGCGATCTTTTCTTCGAGGGATTTTATTTTATTAATCATGGGGCGAATATACATATTATTGGTGACCTTATCATTAGTCATTATCTTCATCTTGATATTGAAAGAGGGAATGTTAGTTTTGATTATATTATTAATGGTATAGAATGCATTCACATTAGTACAGAATGCATTTACGTTAGTACAGAATGCATTTACGTTAGTACAGAATGCATTTACGTTACTACAGAACTCATTCAGGTTACTACGGAATGCGTTTAGTTAACTACGGAATGCATTCAGGTTACTACGGAATGCGTTTAGTGCGGTTTTTAGTTAAAATTTTGGGGTTTTTAGTTATGAATTTTAACATTTGGTGGTGGGAGAGATTTGGAGGAGGGGGTTTTATTCGGGGGATTTTGTAGTTTTGGCGGCATGGGGAAGAAAGAATTATTAGGTATTGGGGAATTAAACATTCCCAACTTTGGGGGACGAGGTTAATGACCAAATCAGCAAGTATGCTTGTTTAAAATATTAATATGAAGCTCTATTTAATCATACAAATATCCATTATTATTTTATTGTTTTCAAGAATGGGGCTTTTAGAAAACTATAAGATAACAACAAGCACTTTGCCTGAAACTACTCAATATAATAAGTTGAAATTTCCATTAGATTCCGGTTATATAAACAAGAAGGAAGGACTCCAGTTTTTACTTTCCAACTCATTAAGCGATACTGCCAATTCTGCTTGGTATTTAATGAAAGAAACTGATACCATTGGTAAATATTATAAGGTAAATGAAAGTGGTAATTTTTATTTATGTTTGATTGATTACTCAAATAGATATACTTTTGAAACTCATTTGATAATAGAGGTAAATCCCAGTGGCGATGTATTGGAATCTGAAAGATTTCGTCATGGTAATTATCCTTGCTGTTGGAGAAATTATTATGATGGATTCAATAAATATGGAGAATATTTTGGCATCATAACTTGCGGAACTGGCTCTGGTTATTGTGCAAGTCATCTCTATCTTTTCAAGCAACTAATATCTCAAGACGAACAAAAATCCATTCCTGAAGACTATTGGTCGTGTGGGCCAAATGGGGAATTTCATTCCTTAAACTCTACTATGGAATTTCAACAAGGAAATCTGATCATGCATTATAAGTTGGATTATGGAAAAATGAGTTTAAAAGGAAAAAACAAAGTTAAAAAGACAAAATCATTTGATGCCATTTATACTTTTAAAGACAATAAATGGACAACAAATGATAGTACAAAACTTAGAGACCTCGATGTATGGTAGCTAATAAACATATACTCATTAAATATG
This sequence comes from uncultured Bacteroidota bacterium, assembly GCA_903844645.1. Taxonomy (GTDB): domain Bacteria; phylum Bacteroidota; class Bacteroidia; order AKYH767-A; family JABDAW01; genus JABDAW01. Next base: position 34,856 of record CAIMUP010000088.1, on the reverse strand, counting down.
ATTCGAATCCATAGAAACCCGCAAGGAGCGTGGATTGTTGAGCAATTGTTCAAGTTTTTATTCCTTTTATGACATTCCCTTTTGGGGAATGCAATAAAAGGATGAGGATTATTAAAGAGAAGAATATTCGACTCCGCTGGGGTCGTGGGATTGTCGTTGATATTATTTGCTATTAATATTTGACCCCGCCGGGGTCATGGGGATGATGCCGAATGTTTATTTGCTACCAATATGCCACCCCTACGGGGTTTGGGGGGTTGTGGTGGTGATCGTTTTCTACAAACATGCCACCCCTACGGGGTTTTGAGGGTGTTTAGTGGATGATTGTTTTCTACAAACATGCCACCCCTTCGGGGTTTGGAGGGTATTTGGTGAATGTGTTTTCTATTATGATGTCACCCCTTCGGGGTTATGGTATTTGTCTAATTTTTGTTTCTATAATCATTGCACCCCTTCGGGGTTTAGTTGGTAATTGTTTTCCTTTTATGACATTCCCTTTTTGGGAATGCAATAAAAGGGGGATTGTTATTATCAGAGAGAAGAGAATAAGGATATTCGACCCCGCCGGGGTCGTGGGATTATGGTTGATATTAATTGCTATTAACATTCGACCCCGCTGGGGTCATGGGGATGATGCCGAATGTTTATTTGCTACCAATATGCCACCCCTACGGGGTTTGGGGGGTTGTGGTGGTGATCGTTTTCTACAAACATGTCACCCCTTCGGGGTTTGGAGGGTGTTTGGTGAATGTGTTTTCTATTATGATGTCGTCTCTACGGGGTTTTGGGGGTGTTTTGTGAATGTGTTTTCTATTATGATGTCGTCTCCAACGGGGCTCGTGGATTTTATTTTCTTTCTTTTTATAGTTTTGCGGGCTTAAATAGGATGCGTTTTTTTATATCATTTATCTCATGCAATCAAAATTCTTTACTTTGTTCGTCGCGTTGATTTTATTGTTTATTATCTCTTGTAATCGTGATGGTTTTAAAACTTCGGATAGTGGGCTTCATTATAAATTGTTTGTGAAGGGTGGTGGTGGTGGTTTGCGGGCTAAGATTGGGGATTTTATGATGCTTAATATGTTGGTGAAATCGGAGCATGATTCTGTGTTGTTGGATACTCGGGTGCGGCATCAGGCGATTGCTACTTTGCTTCTTACGCCTTCGTTTAGGGGTGGTATTGAGGAGGGTTTTGGGATGCTTGGGGTTGGTGATAGCGGTGTGTTTAGGGTGTGTGCTGATTCGATTTACATGAAGACTTTTCAGAAGCCTATTCCTGGTGGTATTCGGAAGGGGAGTATGTTGACGTTTTATATTTCGATGGAGAAAATTACGCCTAAGGATGAATATGAGGCGTTGCAGAAGCAGAAGGAGGAGGAGTATTTGAAGAGTATTGCTGATAGGAAGGAGCGGGAACCGGAGGCGATATTGAAGTATGTTGAGGGGCATAAAATCGGGGTGAAGCCGACTGTTTCGGGCTTGTATTTTATTAATAAAATGGTGGGTAATGGGGCGAAGGCTGTGCAGGGGAAGCTGGTGAAGGTGAAATATATCGGGAAGTTTTTGGATGGTTCTGTGTTTCAGCAGAGTGATGTGGAGCATCCGTTTTATGAGTTTCATTTTATGCAGCATGAGGTAATTGCGGGCTTGGATGAGGCTGTGGGAATGATGAAAGAGGGGGGCAAGGCGACGATTGTGGTTCCGTCTTCTATTGGTTATGGCGACAATGGGCAGGGGAAGATTATTCCGCCGTATTCTCCGTTGGTTTTTGATATTGAATTGGTGGAGGTGGGGAAGTAAATCGGCGTTATTTTATTTATGTTTATGAGATTTATCGTTATTGTCCTGTTGGTATTTAATAGTATGGTTGAGGCACAAAGTATTAAGGTTTTATCGCTTAATGATGCCATCAAAATGGGGGTTGATAATAGTAGGGAATTGAAGATTTCGCAGAGCAAGGCGAACGCTGCTTCTGAAAAGTATAAGGAGTATGAATCGAGCTTGTATCCTACTGTCAAGGCGAGTGCAGGATATACGCGGTTAAGTGCTATTGATCCTTTTACGTTTCAATTTCCGAACTCGAAAGAGCGGGTTACTTTGTTTCCGGTGTTTTTAAATTCATACACTTCCCAAGTATCTGCCTACGAACCTATTTATACCGGATTGAGGGCGAAGTACACTTTGCAAGCACAACATTTTTTGGATGAAGCCTCTAAATTCGATGTGGAGAAGGATAAGGGAGAGGTGGTATTTAATATTGTTAATGCCTACTATACTGTGTGTAAAATCAGGGTTTCGCAATCGCTGATGGAGGATAACATTAATGAAATAAAACAACATGCCAAAGAGACGGAAGATTACGAAAAGCAAGGCTTGGCAATAAAGAACGATGTGTTGAAAATTCAACTGCAATTGGCTAATGCGGAATTCAATAAACTTGACTTGCAAAACAGTTATGATATTGCGGTTTATGATTTGGGAATCATGCTTGGAATGCCTGTTGGTAGTAGGATTCAGGTGGATACTACCAATTCATTTTCTAACTCAGTAAAAGAACTGAAGACAGCCGATGATTATATCAAAGAGGCACTAACAAACCGTACTGATATCAAGGCTTCGGAGTCGAGAAATAAGGCTTCGGAAAGTAATCTTGAGGTAGCGAAAGGAGTAGCAAGACCGCAGTTGGGAATAGGTGCTGATTTTTATCTTTCCAACCCTAATCCTCGCATCATTCCTCCTGAAGATATTTTCAAGGCTACCTGGGATGCAGGGATTTATTTGAGTTATGATGTGTCATCTCTTTACACCAACAAACACAAGGTTGCGCAGGCAAAGATTCAACAGGAAATTACCAATGAAGCAAGTGCTTTATTGATGGATAATATCAGGATGGAAGTGCATCAAAGTTTTACGGTGTATAAGGAATCTCAACAGAAGATAGAACTTGCTAAAACGACCGTCGTACAGGCAGAGGAGAACTATAGAACCATGAAATCGCGCTATACAAATCATATTGCTTTGCTAAGTGATTTGATGGATGCAAACCAAAGCCTTCTTCAGGCAAAGATGAATACAGAATTATTCAAGATAGAGGCTGAAACAGCTTATTACAAATTAATGAAAGCCGTAGGAAACCTTACTAAATAATACACAATTTAATAATCATAACACATGGAAGATAATAAGCCCACAAAGAAAAAGAGTAAAGTTATGCCCATCATATTGATAGGTATCGTAGCCATATCAGCCTTCTTCGGCATTCAGAAATATATCTATGCACAACATCATGAAGATACCGATGATGCTCAATTAGAAGGCGACATAAGCCCTGTATTGCCAAGGGTTTCAGGATTTGTAACATATTTGAATATTTCAGAGAATGCAAAGGTGAAACAAGGCGATACCGTAGTGAAATTAGATGATCGAGATTATAAAATTAAAGTCGCACAAGCACAGGCTGCCTTGGATAATGCCATTGCGAATGTGGATGTTGTGAAAGCAAATACTACCGCTTCTGTTGCTAATTACGAAACCGCAAAAGCGAACCTCGATGCCACGAAAATAAAGGTGTGGAAAACTACACAAGACTTTAAGCGTTATGAAAAATTATTAGCCGATAAAACGATTACCCAACAACAATTCGATGCCGTGAAAGCCGATAATGAAAATGCCGAAGCGCAGGTATCTGTCGCTAAGAAGCAAGTAGATGCAGCGCAACGGCAAGACGATGCCGTAGCCCAACAAATCAGCCTTGCCCAATCTATCGTTGCACAACGCCAGGCCGATGTGGATTATGCCAAATTACAACTGTCCTACACCGCCATTATTGCCCCTGCGGGTGGTATTGTTTCAAAGAAAAATATCGAACTTGGACAATACATCCAGGCGGGTCAATCGTTGTTTGCTATCGTTATTGATTCTGATGTTTGGGTCGTAGCGAACTTCAAGGAAACACAGTTACAGAAGATGAAAGAAGGGCAACTCGTGGACATCACGGTAGATGCTTTTAAAGATCTGAAAGTACAAGGCGTTCTTCACTCCTTTTCTGCCGCTACCGGGGCGAGATTTTCGCTGCTTCCTCCTGATAATGCCTCTGGCAATTTCGTGAAAGTTGTGCAACGCGTTCCTGTTAAAATCAAGATTAAAGCCGACAAAGAAACACTTAATAAACTACGTCCGGGCATGAGCGTTCGGGTGGTGGTTAATTGTTAATTAGGAATGGCAGAAACCGGTGCTCGCAAGTGGATTATTACAATCACCGTAATATTAGCTTCCTTGCTGGAGGTCATTGATACTACCGTTCTCAATGTGTCCCTTCCTCAAATCATGGGCAATATCGGTGCTACCCTGGAAGAAGTAGCGTGGTTAATCACCTCTTATGCCGTAGCTAATGTCATCATTTTACCAATGGCAGGATGGCTTGCCGCCAAGTTCGGGAGAAAGAATTATTTCGCATTCTCTATTCTTTTATTCACCGTCGCTTCTTTTGCCTGTGGCAACTCGACAAACATCTGGGAATTGGTTTGCTTTCGGTTTCTTCAAGGCATTGGAGGCGGTGCTTTGCTATCGCTTTCGCAAGCAGTTTTATTTGAAACATTTAAGCCAGAGGAACGTGGAATGGCAACCGCTATCTTTGGGCTGGGAGTAGTCATTGGTCCTACATTAGGACCTACCCTTGGAGGATATATCACCGATAATTTCTCCTGGCCCTGGATATTTTATATCAACATCCCTATCGGCATACTTGCAACGATTATGATCCTCACCTTTGTCCATGATTCGCAAGTAAAGAAGAAGATAGACTCAGTAGATTGGCTTGGAATTTTCCTCCTGATTGTCGGTATCGGTTCACTCCAAATAGTTTTGGAAAGAGGCGAGGCAGAAGACTGGTTCGATGCCAATTATATCATCATCCTTACCGTCGTTTCTGCACTTGGATTAGTAGGCTTTGTATGGCGAGAACTCACTGCCGAACACCCGATCGTCAATCTTCGCATCCTCAAAGAAAAATCACTGGCAGTGGGCATGATTTTTACCTTCATTCTTGGCTTTGGGATGTATGCCTCCGTCTTTGTATTCCCTATTTTCTGCCAAAATTTACTCGGCTTCACAGCACAACAAACCGGTGAGCTGATGATCCCTTCCGGCATCATCACCATCCTCGTCATGCCCTTCGTAGGGACTATGTTGAAGAAAGGATTTCCGCCACAAATTATGGCAGCCTTTGGCTTCATCATGTTTTTCGTTTTCACTTGGATGCTTTCCAAAGCCAACTTAACATCGGGAGAGGCAGATTTCTACATTCCCCTTCTCTTCAGAGGCATAGGATTAGGATTTCTTTTTGTACCCCTAACTACGATGGCTCTTTCCGGAGTCAAGATGCAAGATATGGCGCAGGGCACCGGTTTAAACAATATGATGAGACAATTAGGAGGCTCCTTCGGCATTGCTTTAATGACTACTTTTATCCAAAACCGATTGGTCTTTCATCGAATCAACCTCCTCGATAAAGTCAATGTCTATAATCAAGCCTTTGCCCAACGATACTCCGCTTATACCAACAATTTTCTCTCCAAAGGCTTCTCTCTCGATGATGCCCACAAGCTTGCCAACCGAGCCATGGAAGGCACTATCTACAAACAATCTACCCTCCTCACCTATACCGAATGTTTCTTCATTGTCGGCGTTTTCTTTATCTGTTGCGTCCCGATTTTGGTCTTCCAAAAAAGTGCCAAACACGCGCCCATCCCCACCGATGCCCATTAAATATGAAAATACCATTTGTTATCCTACTTATATTTGCTGCAAATATTTCGTTTGCCAATTCCAAAATATTTCAACCAAAAAATGATACGATTGTTTTGGATACTTTTTATGGCTTTAAAAAGATAAAAATAATCCATTCTGAAACTGAATATTGTATTCAAACTATCGCAGATACAATTGTTGTAGAATCTTGTGATTATCTTAATGGTGAGAAAAATGGAATTCAGATTAGCAAAAATTTGGAACCTTGCATAGATAAGAATGGAAAAATGCATTCCAGAACTCATTTAATTTACTTAACAAATTTTAAGAATGGAAAAGCAAACGGGAAAGGCTATACTTATGATATTTATAGTTGGGAAAATAGAGTTGTTCTTGAGGAAAGTTATAAAGATGACAAGTTAGATGGTTTTAGTTATAGGTATTTTAATGATGGTAAAATTATGTCTATTGCATTTTACATCAATGGGAAGTTAAACGGAGGGGTGTCATCTTTTAATCAAGTAGGAGAGTTGTTAATGATAAGGAATTATAATAATGATACCATCACCCACCAAGTAGAATTTAAAAATAATAAAATAATATCCGAAGAAAAATTAAATAGATACTGCCCCACTTATGATGAATGGAGTAGGTAATGGTAGAAATTAAAAACCAAAAAGCCCGAACAAAACTATTTGTTCGGGCTTTTTGCTTTTAGATGGTTTGAAATCAAAAATGGTTTTTGAAACCCTCCCTTTTACACCAAATTTTAACTAAAAACCGTACCCGGAGCATTCTATACCTTACCCGGAGCATTCCACACCATCCCCAATGACCTCCACACCATCCCCAATGACCTCCACACCATCCCCAATGACTTCCACACCATCCCCAATGACTTCCACACCATCCCCAACCCCCTCCACACCCTCCTCACCCCCCTCCATACCCTCGAAATGCCTTGGATAAACCACCTGGCAGGTCGCTTACCCATTAATATAAAGGAATATAAAGCAAAAGAGCCGGGCTTGAACCCGACTCTTAATGCCTCAAAGGAAAAAAATCACATCAGATACCCATTCCGTAAGTACCTGCTGTTGTCTAAAATAAAAGAAATTTACTTGGTATTAAATGGCATTATTTCTTAGAGATAACCAATTTGATATTCTCTTGGGTCGTCTTCGTTTTCACATTGATGAAGTAAACACCGGCTGCTATATTGGATGTTTCAAACTTATAAGCATAAGCCCCGGCGGTAACATTGCCATTGAAAATATCCATAACTTTGGTACCAATAACATCATACAATGCAATCGCTACATTGGTATTTTCCTGAACTCGGTATCCTATCATTCCATGGTCGGTAGCAGGGTTTGGAGAAACACGAAGGTATAATTTGTTAGCCTCATAAACCGGTACGGCATTGTTTGAACATACGTTGGAATAATCGGTATTCAATGGATCCCAATTGCACCAACCCGATGTCCAGTTATCGCTCGTGTTGCCTGTATAATTGAATGCACCAACATGATTCTCAACCGTGAAGAATGGATTGGCAAGTATATAACTATTCATCACAGATACCGGTGCCAATGCCGGAACATTATAGTTCGCATAGTTGCCGGTAGTATCATAATTAATAGGCATCGTTGGATGGAATGCGTGGGCAGCATTGTATGCAACAGGAGAAGTGCTCGTAGGCACAAACACAGGATTTGCAAGGTTAAACGGATTATTCAAACGTAATCCTGTCTGTTCGTTAGGATAAATTTTATTGTGATTCGCAGTATCCAGGAAGAAACCCCAAGGACCTGTCCATGGCGCAAAAGAATATATGGCTGTATCGCCATAAGCAGTGGTAGGCGTAAGCGAACGAGCACCATCATGCACAAAGAAAACTTCTTTTGGCCCGGGGGCATTACCTGCAGGAATCCCTGCAACGGCTACCCCTTTTATTTGTGATTCACCACTTACCAAATTAGCTATGGTAGAACCGAAAGAGCTTGATGACTCATCAATCAAAATGCCAGCAGGATAACCAATCAGCAATGAATTCAAAATACTGATGGCACTACCTCTGCGAATATGTGCAGCAGCTACAAACTGCGGATCATAAGCCGTGGAAGTAGGGCTTACCAAGCCGCCCACACAGGTATAATTTGCAAAGACTGGACGGGTAATCATGGTTGAATCAAAAGTCAATCCGGTATAAGTCCCTGCTTGATAGCTGTCGGATTCAAAGGACTTGGAACCTGATTGATCGGCTGCGAAAGGATCACGCAAAGCCATGCCATACTGGTTCATTCCTTGGTAACCATTGTCGGTATCAAAGTCATCATCCCAACCACAAAAGGCAACAAGACACTTGGTGTTCACAGTACCGCCAAACCATTCGTAGCTATCATCGCCAGAGTAGGAAACCTGGATGTGATCTACCTGCGTGGCATCGCCAACAGAGCAGAAAGTCAAGCCATTGATTTCATTGTTCGGAGAGAATGCGATGCCCGCAAATTCAATCCTGACAAAGTGCATCTCGCCACTGTTGTCATGCGGATTTGTTCCGCCATACAAGGAGCGTGGACCGCCTTCTACTTGGGCAACACCGCCATTCCAATTATTTGGTGCGGTGCCACATAAAATCACTCCGCCCCAGTCGCCATAGGTTCTGTTTCCCATCGCTTGATTGGAGGTGAAAACGATAGGAGCATTCAGGGTTCCCATCGCCATAATCTTGGCACCGCGTTCCACGATGAGCGAGCCTTTGGAGTTCTTGTCTCCCTTGATAATTACTCCGGCATCAATGGTGAGGGTGGCACCACTCGTTACATAAACGTAACCGAAAAGTAAATACTGTTTGTCGCAAGTCCAGTGGGTGTTTACCGAAATGGAGTCTTGCACGTTTACCACAGTAACAGCCTGTGATTTCATGAACATTGATGATACGATCATCAATACGATTGCTAATAAATTTTTCTTCATTTGTTTCTTTTTTTAATTGTTATTATTATAATTTATTTAATGGCGCAAAGAACTACATCAAACGCAAAGCCTCTGTTAACGGGGGGTTATGTTACTGCAAATATTTTTTTTCGATACCGGATACACCTTTGTGAAGGTATGGTGTGATGGTTCGTGATGTTCTTAAATTAAACAACTCGTCAGCCAAGCAACGCCGTGAATTTAATAAAAAAAGCCTCTCAATTATCGAGAGGCTTTTTTCTTTTATTAAATAAATATTGTGATTAAACTACAGGTGGCGGAGGCGGAATCGGAGTCAGGAATAATGTCCTTACGATGGTCTCGCCTTCTTCTGTTTCAAAAACTACGCTGCCGGGAAAGTAGCCCGTCAGTGTATAATTTACGGTAACCGTTCCGAAGGTATGAATGTTCATACTATCGTAGCCTTCTTCGTTCGTCTCACCTTCCTCCAATCCTGGGTGGGCAAAGAGAATTACATGCTCCAGAGCGATATTGGTAATGGTTTCTAAGACGGTCAGAGCGAAGTAACTGATAGGCGTTGATGAGGAATAATGCACTCCCCAATATTCTGAATTATGGCGCATCGCTGGTTTGTCGCCTTCATCGAAATGAACCTCTATTTCCTTATCTGTTTTATTGCACAATGCGATGCCTTCTGCCAACATATCGGATACTGCTTTTCTTGCAGCTATCAATAGCACTGCTAAATCAGAATTGGTATTGTAATACAGATTGGCTGGTGTATATTTCAAGGTAAATGCTGCTATTGTAGGCACTGCCATTGGGGCAGAACCGGCTGCTATCCGTAGGGCATCGCCGCTAATTACCAACGCCCCGGTGTTCATTATGTCCGGATAATTTCCTCTTGGCGGCGTAATATCGTTTTCCACATTCAAGCCGATTCTGGCGCGGTCTGAATTTGGGAAAATCAATAAGCTATTTCCATTCAGAAAAGTCGAATAATAGCCTGCCTCCCATTTCTCCAATAGTTCGATAGCCGGCACCATCAAATCATTGTTCGTCTTAAACAATCCTTCGAGGCGTATTACTTCATTTCTGTTGATGTTCAGCCTGCCTGAATAATTCACCACCTTCAGCCAGGTAGCGGAGTCGCCAACGTAAACCATCGGATGTGGACCAGTTACTTTGTTCATTAAAAAATCAATCTTAAAACCCACTCCTCGCATGGACTGTGTTTGCACTCTGTTTAAACTTGGCATTGTCTTTCTTTAGTTAGTTAATATCGTTTTTATTCGTTTGAAACCTGCTAATCTGTTTCCTGCTTTTCTGTTTAGCATTAATCGTGCCACAATTTTATAAAACAGGGAAATAGTTGTAATAACTTCAGATATATTTTATTTTACAGCTAAAAAAGTCAAGAATAATAATTTAGACCGTGTGCCATAATTGTTCATATTTTAAGGATTTGATAAAATTGCACTGATATATTTACAAAAATGGCAGTAAGAGATTCCTTGCAATAATCCAATTTATTTCAGGATTTTTGATGACAATAGATGCCCTTCGCTAACGAGTTATTTCCTGGCAGGTATTTCTCCTGACAGGTATTTTATTTTTTTAATACTAAGGAGAAATCATACCTGTCAGGAGAAAAAGCTGACAGGAATAGGATTTTTATAAACAACTCGTCAGCCAAAGACTGGCAAAACCAGCACCTGTTCTGCCCCTATTTAGTTCAGGATTCCCAAAACCAGTACCCATTCTGCCCCTATTGAACTGGAGATGTTCAGAACCAGTCCTCATTTTACCCCTATTGAACCGGAGATGTTTAGAACCAACACGAGTAATGAAACTATTGAACTGGAGATGTTCAGAACCAGTGCCAGCTCTTCACCTATTGAACTCATTAGGTTCATAACTGGCACCAGTTATAAACCTAATGACCTACTAAACAGTGTATTTTGAGGTTTCGGAGGTTTTGGGTAGGCGATGAGTTGGGAGGGCTATTTCTGGTGGGAATATGCTTAGGTGATGAGTTGTTTTCCAGCAAATGAAAAAGGGACATCGAAATTTAGATACTATTAACCGTACCTTTGCCGCGGAAAAAAATTATTGAACACCAAGAAAGAAAAGCATGTTTACAGAGAAACAAAAGAAAGAATTATTGAAGTTGTTGGACCTTGATGAGAAGGGTAAGGAATTTATCAAAAATAAATCCATTGCCCTACTTACGATTAAGGGGGAAAGCGATAAATTAGCCGATGGCTGGAATACAATATTTAATTCCTATCCTAAAATGCTGGATGCAGAGATAGTAGTGTTCCCTGATCCCGAAAAAGTGTATGATGGCTTGATTTATGCCATGGATAAAGGAGGAGAATCATTAAGCAAGATGAATGATTTGATCGAAAGGCATAGCAAATTTCATGAAGATACGATGTCTTATTTGAATGACCAAAAAGATATTTGTGATGAAATAATGTTGCACAAGAATATTGAGAAAAATATTTTCACCTTTAAGGCAAATCAGACTATGCGTATTCCTGAATTGAAAGTCCGAGTAACGGAGCTTTATAATGAATGTCTGATGATAAAAGAGGAGATGGATGCAATTGAAAAAGTAGTTGCTTCTATTCGTATCAACCCGAATTAAGGGAAATAAAAAATTATTTTTTCAGTCATCATTCTGGATAGCATTGGCTGACGAGTTGTTTATACTTTTTGCATCCCGAAGTGAGCCACTCTATATCTGAACCTTCAACCCGAAAGTATAATACCGCCCACTCTTGAAAGACATAATTGGCTTGTCCATACCCTTAGTTTCAAACTTGTTGTTACGGTCAATATCGAGCATAAGAATAGTCGCTTCATTAAGAATATCCTGCACAGCGAAAGTAAAGTACAACCGCTTGAAGAATCGTTTGGTTACCGTGAAGTCGAGGGTGTTCTTAGCCATCTCGCCAATGCTTCCATACCCCACATTCCCGATAGCATAGATACGCGGACCAACAACATTATATAACAAAGAGGACTGAAATCCGATGGAATCATTTTGGAAATAAATACCCGCATTCACCACATACGGCGACTGTCCCTGTAGCTGGGTCTTGGTAATAATTTGTGGGAGTTCGGGCAACGTCAATTCAGATTTTAACAACGTAGCATTACAAACCAAAGCGAAGGAATTCCAGAAGGTTGAATTACCTTTACCAATAAATCCCAAGCCCTTACGCATGTCAATCTCGGCTCCGTAAAGCGTTGCATGATCGCCATTGATGAACGTGAAAGCCTTGCTATCACTGCCTCCGGTAGGAGTAATGACTTGCTGGATGGGGTCTTTGAAATATTTATAAAAGCCTCCCACGTGAATCATGTCGCCATAAGCTGGATACCACTCATACCGCACATCTACATTCTGAATCTGCGCCACTTTCAAGACCGTTCCCTGCGGAAAATATACTGTAGGAAACAAGGAACCATAATTCCCAGCATTCATCTGAAAGTCGTAGAAGTAGAACGGACTCCACTCACGGAATTCAGGACGGTTCAAAGTCTTTCCATAAGCAAAACGCATCAGCATTTTCTTGGTTAAGTTCACCGATAAGTTCGCTGAAGGCAGATAAAACTTCGTAACGATACTCGGACTGATGCTATCTTGATTCACTGATGATTGCAGGCTTTGCTTGTTGTATTCATATCGAATACCACCTGCCAATCTTGCTCGCTCCCCAAAAGGAAAGGTGAACGTAATATATCCAGCCTCTTGTAAATTCTGCGCTTTGTAAGTATCGCTCTTGGAAGTAATTTCATCGAGTTTAAAGTTGTTCTTATCACCAACATTCGCAGTATCAAATAAAGAATCCAAAGGAAGCTTGGTCAGGATAAAAGCATTGTATCCCGGCTTGATAGTATAACCGAGAATGCGAGCACTGAACTCGCGGCTTTTGCTCTCTACATAATTCCCGACAGCCACATCAAATTCATACTTATTGATGATGATATGTTCCTTGAAATTATGATTGAATGAATAAGCATGTTCCTTGAGCGTTGTAAAGAATCTTCCACCGCCATTTATAGGATCCACAACATTAGCGATAGGTGTCTTGAAAGTGCTGTCAACTGGGTTCATCACGAACTTGATGCGTTTGAAATCAGGCTCGTTTCTGTTGCCATAATTGTAGCTGATATTCCAATCATAAGCAGATAAATCATGATTGAATTTATGAGTCCCGATTAACTGCGAAAGATAGGTAGTCCTCGCCTGATAATACTCTTCAAAAAACTTCTGCGTCACACCATTGAAAGTATCATTTCGCATAGTGGTTTGTTGGGTACCCGTTTGATTAAATAGGTTCTTAAATTCAATAGTAGTTCTATTGAATCGGAAACCAATATTCTCCATCAATCCGACATTCACTTGGCTTGTCGTAACGGTGTCAAGAGGGCTGGAATTTTGAGATGTAGAATCATAATCCGCTCGCTTATTGACATTGGTCGTATTGGTAGTAGAATAACTCAATCCGGTAGTGTTCCCAATCGTCAATCCCTTTATCCGAATCACCCGCTGGAAGCTCAAATTGGCGCGGTTATCTGGGTCTGCCTTTCTATTATTTATTCTCCAAGTATTCTTGAAAGCTTTGGTTATATCAGTGATACAAGAATCATTCTTTGAAAGATAATTCGGAGTAATGGAAGGGATGCTTCTGAAGCCATTATCATAACCATATTTATCCGTCTTACTAACCTGCGTATAATACATCTGATTAAAAGTAGAACCCTGACGAATGCAAGAAGAATATCCCACCGAAAAGATATTATTTTCAGGAATACTCTGTGTATAAATCTTCACCATACCACCTACGAAATCGCCAGGCAATTCCGGCGAAGGAGTTTTATAAATCATGATCCTTTCAATCATCCCTGCAGGAATTACATCGAAAGAAAATGCACGTTTATCAGCCTCGGTACTTGGTGCGTTTGCATCATTCAACCAAACATTATTATATCGTTCATTCAAACCCCTGATATTAATGAAACGCCCTTGCACAATGGTAACACCGGGGATCCTCTTCACGACATCGGCAGCATTTCTATCCTGGCTTTTCTGAATTTGTGCAGAAGATGTTCCACTAACGATAGCAGTTGCATTCTTCATTTCCGCGATGACAGCATTCTCTGTATTTCTAATCTTAGCACCGATCACAGTTGCCTCTTTTATCTTAATAACTTCGGCTCCAATAGCAACATTCAGAACTTTCGTCTCACCATTCATAACAACAAAATCATTCACGATCTTTGTTTCATAACCGATATATTTAATATGGATGGTATAACTCCCCACAGGCACATCAGCAATCTTGTAATTGCCGTCCATATCGGTAGTGCCACCGAGGGTTGTGTTCTCTAATACAACAACTACTCCTATCAATGTTTCATTGGTTTTGGCATCCGTAACCTTCCCTGAAATAGAGCCTTGAGCAAACAACAGAGTTGGCAAAAGAAGAATAAATAATAATAGAAATTTGTTTCTTTTCATAGCATATTTTGTTGGCTGCAAAATAGTAACATTGATGTTAATCCCATTTTATCTCGCCATTAAATTAGAATGAACAATTATTGATTGACGATTCAATACCGTCCTCTGTTGTAAAGCCAATATTAATACAATATTATCAATTCCTAAAGATGTAGGTGGGTATGATAATTAAGGATAAATTTGCGCCATGAAGAAAATAATTATCCACCTCTTATGTGTGATAGCTTTTGGAAATTCCATTGCTATTCATGCGCAGCAATCGCAATCCGATACTATAATCTTAATGAATTATAATGTAGGTAACTACGGTTTCCCTGCCACCTCGAATTGCCCGTTGTTGAATACTTCTATCAAGCATGGCTACCTCCGAACGGTCTTGAATTATGTACATCCCGACATTATCGGCTTGATGAAGATGAATGCCTACCAATCATTCTGCAACGATTCAGTCATTCATTTTGTCATGGATTCTGTTTGTAATGGATGCTACGGACATGGTGTATTCACCAATGTTTCGGGTTATTCCAAAGAGAATATGATTTACTATAATACCAATAAAATTGGCTTCATCAGCACTACTACCATCTATGGCGGCGATCCCAATATTAGCGATATTAACCTTCATAAATTATTCTACAAAAGTCCTGCGCTCTCGATCACTCATGATACTATTTTCCTAAATATTATTTTGGTACACGACAAGTCTGGTTCTGGGAATGCAAGCCAGCGTGCAACAGAAATTGCTGGTGCCATGTCATGGTTAAATTCTCATGTTACCACTCCTGGCAATTATGTTTTCATGGGCGACTTCAACACCCAGTCATCCAATGAAGCATGTTTCCAAGACATGGTCAATGCCTCCAATATCAACATCCGTTTCATTGATCCCGTAAATCAGCCTGGCGATTGGGGAAACAACCCAACTGCCTTTGCAAATTATCTTACACAAAGCACTCGCACTACCGATCCTGGCGACTGCAATTCAACAGGAGGCATGGACAATCGTTTCGACATGATTCTTTGCACACAGCCTATTATGGATGGCACCGATTCGGTAAAATATATCCCTGACACCTGCAACGTTCTTGGGCAAGATGGCAATCACACGAACCTCGCAATCATTGATGCGCCAACGAATACTTCTGTCCCTGCCAATGTTTTGAATGCCTTATATTATATGAGTGAACACCTCCCTGTTGTGATGGATTTGCAAGTCAATTATTCCATTCCATTGGGGATAAAAGATGCTCCCAAGCCAACAATTACTTTTGATTTCAACAACATCATCACCGAAAATTTATCCATAAAAACGATGGTAAATGAGAGTTTTCAAAATGATAAAACCATCTCCGTTTTAATTTATGACACAAAAGGACGGCTTCTATTCCAAGATAGTATTAATTCAAAAGAGACAAAGATTATCAGCATGTCAAACTTTGCTTCGGGGATCTATTTTCTGACTTTTATGCAAGGGAATGTTCCTTTGAGTCATGGAAAATTGGTTAAGATTTCGGAATAAAGTTATAAGCGATAACAACACTATTATATGACTTAGCTTTAGTTGTCGAGCATCCTTACAGGAAGGCTGAAAAAGCCTACCTGTCAGGATGCTTGGTCATTATGAAGGGGTAGGAAAGCGATTTGAAGGGGTGGGAAAGCGTTTTGAAGGGGTAGGAAAGCGTTTTGAAGGGGTAGGAAGACGATTCGAGGGTATCGGAACACGTTTTGAAGGGGTAGGAAGACGATTCGAGGGTATCGGAACACGTTTCGGGGCTATCGGAAGGCGTTTCGAGGCTATCGGAAATGGGCACTTATTTGGAGGCGATTTTTGGAGGGTGGTGTGATTATCAATGCTATTTATTTTGAGGAAAAGGGGATTTGGAGGGTTTTTGGGTCATACGAAGGGATTAAAAATCTCTAAACGGGGGACGAGATTACAAATCTCGACCCGCGAATACGACATCAGATTACCGAACATCCTGACCATCGGGTATCTTTCATTTACTTACGAAAATGATTTCTTTATAGTATCGTTGATGATCATGACAATCATTAATAATGGAATATAACTTGCAATCATATCATCTTCGTGTTGACTAAGTTCAGGAGGATTTTTTACTTCGAACACTTTTGATTCAATAAAGGCGATTAAATTCGGCTGCTGAATATATTCCAAATACCCCCTATGCGTTTCCTCGACGGTTCTGCCAGACTCCTTAAAACCAATTACTGCCTTTGAAACAGGTAAAAAAGAATCTTTAAAATTTTTGTTTATTATGTTAAGGAAATCTAATTCATAAAATTTATAAGAAAGGTAAACTATGAGGTAAAATTTCTCATATTCTATCCTCACTTCCTTTGTATTTGCCTTACTTAACACATGTTCTACAAAATCAGAAAATGTGGGATAAAGTTTTCGTTGTTCTTTCATCATTCCAATTCTTTGACCATCGCTTAAGTGCTCAACGAAATCGGCAGCAGTTTCAATAATTTCTATTGGTATCAGAAGCATCTTTTTTTTATATTATATGGGATGCAAAGATACAAAACATGTAGGAAGGTTTTTATAAATTAGCCTTGCTTATGCCGGATGGGAATGGGCAGCGGAAGGGAAAATCTTGACCGCTTTTCTTCTTTTATGATGGGATTAAAAAATCCCTAAACTGGGGACGAGATTACAAATCTCGACCTGCGCATATGACATCAGATTACCGAACATCCCGACTAGGGGGGACTGCATATCCTGTACTTCGGGTGAAAATAAGGAAAAAAGAATTGCAAAAGAGGTTTACTTGATCATGAAACCCTTACTTGAAGTTGGTTTTAATGAACGCAACAGCTATCCCATGCGCCTCATCTGCCATTGTCTTTTCATATTTAGGGTTGCTTGGATTAGCAAAGCCATGGTCGGCATCATAACGCTTCAAAGTCAATTGCTTGCCTGCTGTTTTCATGTCCTTTTCAAATTGGTTTACCAGATCAGTATTGATATATTTATCTTTATTAGCAAAGATTCCTAAGACTGGGGCGTTTAATGTCTTTAATTTATCAACATTCTTTTCAGGCATTCCGTAATACATCACGCAGCCCTTCAATTGTTTGGCGGCAAGCAAGGAAGCTTGAAGCGACCAGGAGCCACCCATGCACCAGCCTATTGTTTGTATCTTTGCTTTCTTGCCTGCATAAGCCAATGCACCGTTAATAATAGCCTTTGCTCGATCATCTGTAAGAGCTTTCATCAACTTCATAGCTGAATCGGCGACGGTTCCGACCTTGCCATCGTATAGATCGAGAGCAATTATATTGACATCGTTTAATTCATCGTGGAGAGAGACGGCTTCTCGCTTGATATAGTCATTAAGTCCCCAGAATTCGTGTACAACTATGAGGTACTTATCGCTTGCCTTTTCGATTTTGACTTCGTAGGCGGAAGCGGTCTTACCATCGCTAGTTTTATAGGTGATCATCTTGCCTTTATCGGATTCATAATGAAAAGGGATGGGAGGAAGATGAGCATTTCCGAAGCTTGGATCGTTACCAAGGGCTGCGAATGCTTGTGTTGATGAGATGGCACAGCAAGAGGATGTTTGTGCTGTGGTCTTTACATGACCGATAATAATGATTGCTATACTAAGAAGCATAGTCTTAATAATGGTTTTAAGATTCATTGTTTTAAGATTTAATTACAGAGGCTTTAATAGTTAATTTATCGGGGGCAAAGGTAAGTATTCGGCGGGATTGGAAATCCCTAACTCTGGGGACGAGATTACAAATCTCGACCAGCGCATACGACATCAGATTACCGAACATCCTGACCAGTGGGAGCTGTTCGTCTGTACAACTGTGTTGTTCGTCTCTTCAACTATGTTTTACGTTTCTTCGACTATGTTTTCCGTCTCTACAATGCCACTTTAGGTTGCGTTACCGCCATCGCTAAATTAGTTTTCATGAACAGACCCAATCTGTATTCAAATATTATCCCCCCTATGCCCGTTAAGTTTCCTGAAATTTCGCTTACTTTGCCCCAATGAAAATAAAACAGGTTACTTTTCTCGCAATACAAGTTCTCGTCTTTCTTTGCATGAGCCTTGCCCAACAAAGCCGTGCCCAGATTGGGGGTAGCGGTACTTATCAATTTCTCAACCTTCCTTCCTCTGCCCGTATTGCGGCGATGGGTGGGCAAAACATAGCCGTCCGCGATAGTGATGTGAACTCTGCTTTTCAGAATCCTTCTTTGTTGGATTCCTCGATGAGCAACCAGTTTTCGATTAGTTATGTCAGCTATTTCTCGGGTATTAATTGGGGATATGTTGCTTACGCTATGGATGCCGGAAGGGCAGGAACATTCGGTGTAAGTATGCACTTTGTCAACTATGGTGACTTCCAAGGAACGGATTCGGTGGGCAATCTTACGAATCATTTCTCTGCCGGCGATTATGATTTAAACATCGGTTGGGGGAAGGTGATTGATACTAATTTCTCTATCGGTGCCAATCTCAAAACGATTTATTCTTCGCTGGAGCAATATAATTCTTTGGGGATGGCGGTAGATATTGCGGGGACTTATTACAGCAAGAAACATGAGTTCACCTTGGCGGCAGTCATTAAGAATATCGGTGCACAAATCACCACCTACCGTCCGGGAAATCGGGAATCTTTGCCCTTTGAAGTGGAGCTGGCGATGTCGAAAAGATTAAAGCATACTCCCTTCCGCTTCTCAATCACGGCAAGGCATCTGGAGCAATTCGATATATCATACATCAACCCGAAAGATTCGATTACCATTGACCCTGTATCGGGTGATACCACCTTTGCGAAGAACACTTTTGGGGATAAAATAATGCGGCATGTGGTGGTCGGAATGGAAGTGTTAATCTCTAAGAATATCAACCTCCGCTTCGGATATAATTATGAGCGAAGGAAGGAATTAAAGATAGCGAATAACTTTTCTGCGGGGCTTTCATTCGGAATTGGGGTGCGTATTTCCAAGTTTAATTTTAGTTATGGATATGCTATTTATTCCCCGGTGGGCGGCTCGAATCACTTCACTTTGGTTACGAATCTTTCGGAATTCTTTACTAAGAAAAGGCTGTAAGTTGTCCTTATCCTTAAACATTAAACCGTGAATCTCGAACCTAAATTAACCATTGCTGTTGATGGATATTCATCGTGTGGGAAGAGTACGCTTGCCAAGACCTTAGCGAAGGAATTGGGGTATTTATTTGTGGATTCGGGGGCGATGTATCGTGCGGTTACGCTTTACTTTTTGGAGCATAAGATTTCCATTTCATCCCTCCAAACGGACTCCAACAAAGAGTTATTAAATACCTACTTGGATAAGATTACTATTAACTTTGAAAAGAACACGGACACGAATTCGTATGAAGTTTGTTTGAATGGGCGTAATGTTGAAAAAGAGATTCGGCAGATGGATGTTTCATTAAATGTGAGCACGGTTTCTACCCTCAAAGAAGTGCGACAGAAATTGGTTGCCATTCAACAGGAATTAGGTAAGAATAAGGGCGTGGTGATGGATGGTCGCGATATAGGCACAGTGGTTTTTCCGGATGCCGAACTAAAAATATTTATGACCGCAGATATTGATGAACGTGCCCGTCGCAGGTTCAAGGAACTGACCGATAAAAATATTGCTACGACGCTGGAGGAGGTGAAAGAAAACCTTCGGCAGCGCGATTATGATGATACGCATCGGAACGAAAGCCCATTACTCCAGGCGAAGGATGCCATTGTTTTGGATAATACCATTCTCTCGCAGAAGGAATCGTTGGAATTCGTGCTGGAGTTATTCGTGGAACGGAGGGTGTGATTCCTTGAAATCTATAAAGTGTTGTAAAATACCGCTTAATTAGATAGTAAAAAAGTGGAGGAAGACACTAAACATAAGAAGATTTGAACCTGCACTAAGAAGATTAAGACCTGCACTAAGAAGATTAAGACCCGCACTAAGAAGATTTGAACCTGCACTAAGAAGATTCAAACCTGCACTAAGAAGATTCAAACCTGCACTAAGAAGATTAAGACCTGCACTAAGAAGATTTGAGCCTGCACTAAGAAGATTTGAACCCGCATTAAGAAGATTTGAACCCGCAATAAGAAGATTTGAACCCGCAGTAAGAATGTCTCTTTTCGCTTTTCGTTCCCTTTATTATCCCATAAAAATTTATCTTTGCCCCGAATAATATACATCATGATTACAGTAAAGAATCTTAGCTATGAATATGTTGATAAGAAGGCTCTCAACAATATTTCATTCACTATCAAAGAAGGTAGTATTACCGCCTTGGTAGGACCTAATGGAGCCGGCAAAACAACCCTCCTTCGATGCTTGGCAGCGTTGCAAAAACCGCTTACCGGCAGCATTTCGGTGAATAACATTGATGTCATCGAAGACCCCAGAGAGGCACATCGGAATATAGGATACCTCTCCGATTTTTTCGGTTTGTATGATGAAATGAAAGTGATGGATAGCCTCCTATACGTTGCCTGTAGCCGGAATCCTGATGTCGAAGCCGCCAGTGAAGCCGTTCAATGGGCGATTGAAAAGGTTGATTTAAGTTCATTTTGTGATAAAGAAATCAGTAAACTATCTCGCGGAATGAGGCAACGGGTAGGCATTGCGCAAGCCATCATTCATCACCCGAAAGTATTACTGCTCGATGAACCAGCATCAGGCTTAGACCCCGAAGCAAGGTATGCGCTTTCATCACTATTAGTAGGGCTGAATAAAACAGGAATGACGATGCTTGTTTCATCACATATCCTGGCTGAATTAGAAGATTATTGTACCGATATGCTAGTGCTGAATAACGGTTTGATAGTGGAACAACAAGTAATGCAACAAGGCAAAGAAGAAGGCATGGTAGTGCTGCAAATATTATTAGATGAAGTCCCAGAATCGCTACTGGCAAAGCTGAATGGAATAGCCGCCATCAAACATATAGAAGTGAGGGAAGCGCAATTGATCATTCAACTGAATGAATTCGAAATGGGACGAAAGAAACTACTACAATACCTCCTCGAACAAGGCATCCAACCAAACGAATATGGAGAATACAAAGTAAATATGCAAGACGAATACATAAGAACAATCACTAACCAAAGAAACCAACTATAATGAATACAAAAATCCTTACCCGAAACCCCGAATTAGCTCGTAATATGTACTTAGAACTTAGCAAACAACGCTTGGTTGCTATGCCTGTCATCCTTTGTCTGCTTTCTTTTTTGGTATTAAGTACCTCCCAGATCACCGCCTATTCCGCAGAGAATCAATACGACTACTTAGCCCGATATTCCTCTATCGCTTTCATGATTATTACTATCCTTTGGGGTGCCAAGAATGCCTCTGACGGCGTCCTCGATGAGTATAACAGCCGCACATGGGACTGGCAGCGGATGTCCACCCTTTCTCCCTGGAAAATGACTATCGGAAAACTCTTCGGAAGTACTATTTACAACTGGTATGGTGGTGTAATTTGCCTCATCATTAACCTTTTTGCCACCTTAGGTTCTATTGCTACCGAGAACGCAACCACAATCGAACCCGGAAGACCTCATCACAGCCTTTTCCTATATGTTATCCAGACTTTCAGTACTGTTCTCATGGCAATCACGGTCCAAACCGTCGCCATCCTTGCCTCATTAATGCAAATGAAAAAGGGAGACGGAAGAAACAAGATCAAAGGCACCACAATCATACTCCTTCCCATCTTCTTCATGATGATAGGATGGGGTTTCTATACCTCTGCCAACCTCCAATATCTCCTAAGAGAGAAAGCCAATTGGTATGGAATCAACTTAGGTGCTTTCCGCAGCTTATTATCTATTCTTTTTTACACTTGCTGGGTTGTTGCCGGGCTTTATCGTACCATGCGAACCGAATTACAATACACTCACGGGCTCAAATGGTGGGTTCTTTTCCTGACCACATCCGCAATCTTCAACTCTGGTTTCATTGTCGGGCAAAACGCAACCTGGAGCCTCCATACTGCTATTGTTATCGCCGCCGCCACTATGTTTATCGGCTATGTCATTACCGCTTTTTTGCTAACCATTATCGAACCCAAAGAAATCATTAACTACCGAACCATTTTCAAATCCTTCCGCGACAGAAACACTGCCAAACTCTACTCCATCCTACCTCTCTGGACCGTTACCCTACTCTTTGTCGCCGTCTCCGGTATCATAACTTCCATCACCATTATCACAATGCCCGATTCCATATTCGATGCCCCCACCATCGGTACCCTTTTCACCAGCAACTACTTCCTTGCCAAGTTAGAAGGTATCAAATCAACCCTCACCATAGCCCCTTTCGCCATCTTTGGATTCCTAATCCGCGACATCGCTATCGTTCTTTACGTGAACATCATGAGAAAAAACAAGAGAGCAGACACTACCGCCATCTTATACCTTCTAATTCTCTACATTGTTATTCCTCTCATCATCCGCAGTTCCTCTATCGGCTTCTTGTTTTATCCTACCGACCAATCTGGTACCTTTCTAATGCTCGCCGCACCTCTTGCCGAGGCTTCCATAATGATTTATCTGCTTTCCAATAAGTGGAAATCAATTAACAGCACGATTGCCCAAACATCCGCATAGAAAACCCGCGGCACCGGTACCAATAGTTAAGAAACCACACCCCTTCCCCACCCGACCGATAAGGAATTCCATAAGTTAAGTCCTTAAACCCCCAACTCCCATAATGGTAGCCGCCATTTAATGCCTATAAAAGCATTAAGCAAGGCTTGCAGAATCAGATTTGGTATCGCAATTCCCGATTACAATACTGTTCTCGGGAGTTCCGGTATTGTTCGCGAGAGTTCCGGTATTGTTCGCGAGAGTGTTGGTATTGTTCAAGTGAGTTCCGGTATTGTTCAAGTGAGTTCCGGTATTGCTCGCGGGAGTTCCGGTATTGTTCGCGGGAGTTCCGGTATTGCTCGCGGGAGATTTGGTATTGTTCGCGGGAGATTTGGTATTGTTCGAGGGAGTTTTAGTATTGCTCGAGTGAGTTTTGGTATTCTTCGAGGGAGTGTTGGTATTTCTCGATAGAGTTTCGGTATTGTTCTAGGGAGTTTTAGTATTGCTCGAGAGAATTTTGGTATTGCTCGAGAGAGTTTTGGTATTCTTCGCGGGAGTTTTGGTATTGCTCTCGGGAGTTTTGGTATTGGTGGTAGCTCTTGTAATACCTCTTTTTTGAGTTCCAATACCACATTTTATAAAAAACATATGTTTTTTTTAGTTGCAATACTGTTCCCGACCGTTTCAATACTGCTCCTCGGAGTTCCAATACCAAAACTCGGAGTTTCAATACCAGTCCTGCGAGTTTTGATACCGCTGCTACGGGGAGCAATACCAGTAAACTGACTTTTGGTATTGCAACTAAAAAAAAACATATGTTTTTTTATTCCTTTGGTATAAAAGCTCATTTTAATGGTATTGAAACGCCTTCCAATGGTATGAAAACTCATTCGAATGGTATGAAAACTCATTCTAATGGTATTGAAAACCGAAGTTTCGGTATTGTTCGAGGGAGTTTTGGTATTGTTCGTGGGAGTTTTGGTATTGTTCGAGGCAGGAACAGTATTGTAACTGCAAATTACAGTACCAAAACCAGAAGTTCCGATACCAAAATTCGTTTTTCCGATACCAGAATTCGTTTTTCCGATACCAGAATTCGTTTTTCCAATACCAGAATTCATTTTTCCGATACCAGAATTCGTTTTTCCAATACCAGAATTCGTTTTTCCGATACCAGCCGACCGATTTATAATTGCTTAATGCCAATTAGGAATACCAACCGACCGATTTACAATTGCTTAATGCCAATTAGGAATACCAACCGACCGATTGTTGGTTGCTTAATGCTGATTAGGAATATCGGCATTCGAGATTTCGAACTTGTCGTCAATCTCTTTAAACCTCATAATCTGATCTAAGGCATCGGGAACCACGTCACTACATATAGTAATGAAAGAACCCTTCTTTGCATGCTTAATAACATAATCAATCGCGTCACTTTCCCTATTAAACACCTTCGCACCACGCCCCGCATCCTGCCGATGAATACCCTCAACAATAAGTTCAATAATGTTCTCCTCCGTTCTACCACGTAAGTTCTTATCTTGGCGTATGATTATCTCGTCAAACATCCTTGCCGCCAGCACTCCAAGCTCTATAATGTCCTCATCACGCCTGTCCCCCACCCCAGCAATAACGCCCACCTTAGGTTTGGCATCTATCTTCTCCAGAAACTTAGCAAGCGCAATAAATCCGGCAGGGTTGTGCGCATAATCAACCATGACCGAGAACTTTCTAAACTGAAACAAATTCATTCTACCAGGAGTCTGCGTCGGACTGGGAATAAAAGTCTCCAGAGCAAGCCTCATATCCTCAATTTTAAAGTTATTAATGAAACCAGCAAGCACCGCCGGCAGAATATTCTGTATCATAAAGATAGCTTTGCCAGAGAATGTCAAAGGAATATTAACAACCTTATCAACTCTAATCTTCCACAGCCCTTTACAGATAGTAACGTAGCCATTTTCCACTATGCACGCCAATCCACCCCTCTTGGTATGCTCGATTATATGAGGATTGTTTTCATCTAAGGAGAAGTACGCGACGTTACACTCAAGTCCTCTGTGCATATTATATACCAATTCATCATCAGCATTAAGAATAGCATAACCATCAGGCAAAACACTCTCCGGAACAACAGCTTTTACCCGCGCCATCTCTTCTAAAGTATTAATAGACTTAAGACCCAGATGATCAGAAGCAACGTTCGTAACAATCCCGATATTACAATTATGGAAACCTAAGCCAGCCTTTAGGATACCGCCTCTTGCACATTCCAGAACAGCAAAGTTTACCGTAGGATCTTTCAATACAAACTCTGCACTCATAGGACCTGTGCAATCTCCCTGTTCCATCATCCTGTTTTGAATATAAATACCATCGGTTGTAGTGAACCCAACTTTGTATCCCATAGTCTTCACAATGTGAGCAATCAAACGAGTAGTAGTAGTCTTACCATTCGTACCGGAAACGGCAATGATAGGAATACGATTAGAACTTCCCGGAGGATAAAGCATATCAATAACAGGCTCTGCAACATTGTGTGGAAGTCCTTCTGTAGGCGCAATGTGCATACGAAAACCTGGTGCTGCATTAACCTCAAGAACGGCTCCATTATTCTCTTTTAACTGAACAGAAATATCAGGTGACATAATATCAATACCACATATATCCAAGCCAATGATCTTAGCAATACGCTCCGCCATGAAGATATTATTAGGGTGCACTATATCAGTAACATCAGTGGAAGTACCTCCGGTGCTAAGATTGGCAGTAGCCTTGAGATGCAAGCCTTCTCCCTTAGCAAGAACCGAACTCAATGTAAGTTTATGATCTTCCAAAATATTCATGGTGCTATCATCAACCTTGATTGCAGTAAGTACCTTCTCATGTCCGTAACCTCTACGTGGATCGCTGTTTACAACATTAATTAATTCTTGTATCGTAGATTTACCATCGCCAACAACCATTGCTGGTGTACGTTTTGCAGCAGCCACAAACTTATAATTAACTACCAATACACGGTAGTCAAAACCTGTAATGAACTTCTCTACAATAACACCACGAGATATCTTCTTTGCCACTACCAACGCCTCTTTCGCATCATCCCAATTCATAACATTGATAGTTGCACCCCTGCCATGATTACCATTCACTGGCTTGAGAACGATAGGGTATCCGATGCGATTAATAGCAATTTCCAAGTCCTCTTCATCATAAATAATACGACCCTTAGGAACAGGAATACTGAAGGCTTCTAACAAGTTCTTTGTCTCTTCTTTATCACATGCAATCTCTACTGCGATGCTACCGGTTTGGCTAGTAATGGTGGCTTGTATGCGTCTTTGATTAACGCCATAACCAAGCTGAACCAACGAATGGCGATTCAATCTTATCCAAGGAATGCCGCGGCTCTTAGCTTCATCTACGATGGAACCTGTGGATGGACCAAGACGTTCATCTTCCCTTATCTCACGCATGGTTTGGATGTCTTCTGTTATGTCATAAGCAACATTCTTGACCAAAGCATCTGCAATGCGAACAGCAGCCTTTGCAGCATAAACACCCACCTTTTCTTCCATGTAAGCGAAGACAACACTATAGATTCCTTCCTCTCCTGTGCTGCGTGTACGACCGAAACCGACATCCATCCCGGCAAGGGTTTGAATCTCCAAAGCGATGTGTTCTACGACATGCCCCATCCAGGTTCCTTCTTTTACGCGATGAAAGAAACCACCTTCAAAGTCTTCGCTGCAGCGGTGTGATTTCATCGTAGGGAATTGCTTCTCCAATCGTTCCGAAAAGCCCGGTAAAGTATTCGTTGGTAACTTCTCCAAGTCCTCAATATCTAATCGCATCACGATTAGTTTATGTCTCCAGATGCTCCAGTAATTCGGACCGCGCATTGCTCTTATGTCAACAATCTTCATGGTTTATAATATTATTATTTAATGATTCAATTGCACAGGAAGTACCTCGGCAGTAAACTTCCGTTCCTTTAGATTATACATATTTCCTTTCGCCATCACATGGACAACCAAGTGTTCGATAGAGATAGGTGAACCCTCCTTTAAGTCAGCGAGATTCGAGTGGCGGATGCTATGTCCATCGAAGATAATCACCAAGCCTGACCCAATTGCTTCCATGTGATTCCCCTCCGTAATCAGCACTCCGGTATCTTCACCAAGACCAATGCCAATACAGCCTGGATTGGCGGCTACGGCTTGAACTAATCTCCCGAACCGACCCCGTGTTACGAAGTGAGAATCAATGATTACATTAGCGATAAAAGCAAGCCCTGTAGTAATCTTTACATCCCCTTTCATGAAGGCTTCCTGACTGCTTCCGTGATAGATCATGGTATTCGACATTGCCATCGCGCCGGCACTGGTTCCTGCGATTACAAATTCTTCATTCAGGTATCGGTCTTGAAGAATTTCGAGGATGTCAGTCCCTCCATAGATAGAACTTAACCGAAGTTGGTTACCGCCCGTAAACATCACGCCATCGCAAGTCCGGATACGTTCTATATAATCAGGATTCAGCACATCCTCGCGGTTCTTGATGTGCATCACGCGGATGTTATGACAATCCAATTTATGAAATGCACGCAGGTAATTCTCCCCCACTTCCTCGGGAATGGAGGACGCTGTGGTGATGATTTCGATATACGATTCCTTTCCTTTCGTTTCCGCGACGATGCGGTTCAAAATCTGCAACTCAAAGAAGTTCAGGTTGTTCTTCTGGATAAAGTTCGATTCCTGTTCCGTGCCCTTATCTTCGTTACCGCCGATGGGGATTAGCTTGCCTAATGGTTTATACATACTTTGTTTATTATTCGGCGGCAAAAGTAGAAATTATAAAACACAAATAACGAATACCAATTATTCATGGTGATAAGCCTCGTTATTTAGTATCGTCATGGCACGATACAGCTGCTCCACGAACAGCAGCCGAATCATCTGATGAGTGAAGGTCATTTTCGATAACGACAGCAGCCCGTTTGCTCGTTGATAAATCGCGTCATCGAATCCGAAAGCACCGCCTATAATAAAGGTGATGGGGCGTTGTGTTTTATCCAGAAAGGCAGCGAATTCGGGGGAAGAATATTGCTTGCCTTTGTCATCCAGAAGGATGATGAAATCTTTATCTGTAATCTTCTTGAGGATCAATTCCCCTTCCTTCCGTTTGATTTCTTTATGGGAGAGGTTGTTTGTGTTTTTGAGGGCGGGGATTTCGATGACAGAGAAATCGGCATAGTGTTTCAGCCTGTCTTGATAGATTTTGATGCCGTTGATAAGGTATTCGGTTTCGGTTTTTCCGACAAGGAGGAGCGTTATTTTCATTCTTCTAAAGTGTGGACGAGATTGCCTGCTGGTGGTTATTAATTACTCTACTAAAAGTTTCCCGATGCCGATGACCTCTTTATTTTCTTCTATCAGCTTATAGAAATACATGCCTGCGGGTAGTTGATTTCGTGGAATGGTGATTTGTTTATTGGTGCCTACGGGTATGCTTTTTACTTCTTGCCCAAGGAGGTTGTAGATGAATAAGGAAGGATTATGATAGCTGCCTTGAAGGGTCAGCATTGTTTGAGTGGTGAATGGATTGGGGGAGAGGAGAAGGGATGGGGTGGGAGTGATTTCATTTATATCGGTTTGAGTTCGACATAATGTTGAATCTTTACCTCCACTACCAACAATTGTCTGTGGAGAAGTAACAATAGCACCATGAGAAACTATAGTATGAGGTCGCGAAACAATGGTATTGGTAGAGCCAACTATTGTTTGAGTATTGTATTGATTGCAGCCGCCACCATTGCCAAGAGAATCTGTTTTGAGTAAATAAATATCCCCTTGACTACCTACTCTAAAACTTTTCGTCATACCAACAACAACATATCCTCCATCAACAGTTTGTTGGACGGAATATCCATAATCCTGTTCAGTACCCCCATAAGTTCTTGTCCATAATGTATCACCCAAAGAATCAGTTTTTATTAAATATACATCTGATTGTCCTGCGCCAAAACTGGTTGTCCATCCCACAATAATATAGCCTCTATCCTTAGTTTGTTGAACCGACTCCCCTTCATCATTATTATTCCCTCCGAAGGTTTTTGTAAATAATGTGTCTCCTAAGGCATCAGTCTTAATTAAATAAACATCTCCACCACCAGCACCAAAACTTAGAGTATTTCCAACAATAATAAATCCTCCATCGCTCGTTTGTTTAACAGAATTTGCATAATCCCAACTTGAACCTCCATATATTTTGGTCCATGCAGTATCAAAAATTGAATTTATTTTAATTAAATACACATGGGGTGAAAATCCAGTTTTACCTACTATAATAAACCCTCCATCATTAGTTTGTTGAATTGATAATCCCTCATCATAGTTACTGGTGTGATATGATTTAGTAACTAAAGTATCTCCAACAGCATTCGTTTTTATCAAATAAATACTTGAGCCGGTGGTAGGAAAACTGTGTGTATAACCAACAATAATATATCCTCCATCAGTTGTCTGTTGTACCGAATTCCCTTGGGCTGAATTTACTCCTCCAAAAGTTTTAGACCATAAAGTATCACCAATAGAATCAGTCTTGATTAAATAAACATCATCGTTCGTACCAACAATAATATAGCCTCCATCGGTAGTTTGTTTAACATCCACCCCCATACAACTATTTCCGCCATAATAAGTACGATTCCATAAAGTATCACCTAAAGAGTCTGTTTTAATCAAATATACATCAGTTTGCCCTGCACCATAATTATTTGTAGATCCAACAAAAATATATCCTCCATCAGTTGTTTGATGAACACTCGAACCAAAGTTTTCTTGAGTACCACCGCCATAAGTCTTCTGAAAAGTCACCTGCCCCCTCCCGCTCAACCCAACCAACCCAAGCATTACGATTAAAAGTATCCGTGTTTTCATATTCCTAAATTATTTAGTAAGTGGCAAAATTAGGAAAAAGGAAATCATTCCTGCAAGGGCTTCGGAGGGGGTAAGACGTAAAGTGATGATAAATACCCCTTTCTTTAAAATAAAAAAAGACGACACAGACATGTTCCCCCTCGACATCTTAACGGGGAGGAACGACATTTTAACGAGGAGGAACGACATCTTAACGGGGAGGAACGACATCTTAACGAGGAGGAACGACATATCAACGGGGAGGAACGACATTTTAACGGGGAGGAACGACATTTTAACGGGGAGGAACGACATCTTAACGGGGAGGAACGACATTTTAACGGGGAGGAACGACATTTTAACGGTGTTGAAGAAAATTGGTATGACCCAAACTCCTGACGGGTTTTTCTCCCGTCAGGTTTTGAGAATTGGAATTCCTATAGTTTAATACCTGACGGCAGGAAAAGCCGTCAGGAGGATGAAATCAGCATTTCATTGCAAAAAGAAAGCCCTCCGATTTGGCTTCGGGAGGGCTTATTAGTTTCTAAATAGCATCGGCATGCATCTTGAGCTTCTTGCTGAGGTAGTTGGCGAGGTAATAGATGACCGGAAGGATCAATAAAACCAACACCGTAGCCGATACCAACCCGCCTATCACCACAATAGCCAAAGGCTTCTGCGTCTCTGACCCGATGCCGGTAGATAATGCTGCCGGCAGTAGCCCAAGCGATGCCATCAATGCCGTCATCACCACTGGGCGTAAGCGGCTGAATACGCCCATGCGGATGGCATCGGTAAGGTGAATCCGGTGGGCTAAGTTCGCCTTGAATTCGGAGAGTAATAATACGCCATTTTGTATGCTCACTCCGAACAAAGCGATGAAGCCGATACCTGCCGATATAGAGAAGTTGGTATGCGTAATCAGCAACGCGAGGATGCCACCAATCAGGGCAAATGGGACGTTGAATAAGACGATCATCGCATCCTTGGAATTACCAAAGGTGATGAACAGGATGAGGAATATCAAGAGTAAACTGATGGGTACCACCACGGCTAACCGTTGCTGTGCACGGAGCTGGCTTTCGAACTCGCCAGACCATACTATCTTGTAGTTCTTTGGCGGATGTATACCTGCATTTACCTTTGCCTGTGCTTCTTTGATGGCACTGCCCAGGTCTCTATCTCGAATGGAGAATTTGACAGCGATAAAGCGGGCATTATTATCGCGATAAACATACGCCGGACCGGTGATGGTGCGTATTTCGGCGATTTGTTTGATAGGAATCCTATTGCCGTTTAAGGTAGGTACCATCAGGTTACCGATGTCGTTTTCATCCTTCCTGAACTGGGGTTGATAGCGAATACGGAGGTCGAACTTCTTCTCGTCTTCAAAGACTTGTGTGGCTGCCTTCCCTCCTATCGCCATCTCGATAACGGATTGGCAATCGGCAGTAGATACGCCATAGTACGCCATCTTGGTTTGGTCTAACTCTATGCGCAGTTCCGGCTGCCCTAAGTTACGGAGAACGCCTAAATCATCTACCCCGCGAATGGTTTTGATGATGTTGTAGGTGGAGTCGGCAAGGGCATTCAGTTTCTTGAAGTCGTTGCCGAATATTTTGATGGCTTGTGATGCGTTGATGCCCGATACGGCTTCCTCCACATTGTCTAATATCGGTTGGGAGAAGTTGAAAACCAAGCCCGGGATTTGGTTGAGGGAGTCGTTCATTCGGTCGTTCAATTCGTCCATTGTTTGCTGGCGTTTCCAATCTTCTTTGGGGAAGAGATCAACGTGGCATTGGATGGAGAAGAAACCGGAAGGATCGGTACCGTCATCGGGTCTCCCGGTCTGGGAAAGGACTTGTTTTACTTCGGGGAATTTAAGGAGTATCTCGCGCATACGCTTTGTAACGATCTGGGCATCGTGAAGGGAGACAGACATGGGCAATTGTGCCTCGACCCACAGTGCCCCTTCGTTAAGATGCGGCAAGAACTCCGAGCCGAGGAAGGAGAAGCTGAAGAGGCTTGCGACAAGGATAAGTACAGCAACAATAAGGCTCTTGACCTTCCGCTTAAAGACAAAGTCGAAGACCTTGCGATAACCGGAATTCATGGATTCGATGAGGATATTCTTGCGTTCCTTCACATTCTTATTCAGCAAGAGGCTTGCCATCACCGGCACGAAGGTAAGCGAAAAGATTAATGCCCCAAGCAACGCAAACCCTAAGGTATAAGCGAGTGGTGAGAACATCTTTCCTTCCACTTTCTGGAAGGCGAAGATAGGGATGAGGGCGGTAATGATAATTAACTTCGAGAAGAAGATCGCTTTGCCCATGTCTATCCCTCGCTTCTTGATGGCTCCGAGTTTTGCCATCTTATTGAACTGCGGCATTCCTACTTCTATGGCTTTATGGGCAAGGAGTACGAAGATTCCTTCCACCATCACGACCGCGCCGTCTATGATAATACCGAAGTCAATAGCCCCGATGGATAACAGGTTTGCTGACATGCCTTTCATCTTCATCAGGATGAATGCGAACAACAAAGACAAGGGTATGATAATCGAAACAATGAGCGTCGTCCTCCAATCTGCCATGAAAAGAAAGACCACCAAAGTTACGAGGATGATGCCTTCCAAGAGATTATGCAAGACGGTATGCGTGGTGAAGTCGGTGAGGTCGGTGCGGTCATAAAAAGGAATCAGCTTGACATCGGGAGGGAGAATATCTTCGTTCAATTCCTTGATCTTCTCCTTCAATTGCTTCAGCACTTCTCCCGGATTCTCTCCCTTACGCATGACAACGATTCCTTCTACTGCGTCATCAATAGTATCCCTGCCAACTTGCCCTAATCTGGGTAGGGAGGACTCGCTGCAGGTGCCTACATTCTTCACCAGGATAGGAGTTCCGTTCAAGTTCTCGATGACGATGTTTTCTATCTCCTGAACATTGTTTATTAAGCCGATGCCGCGCACCACGTATGCCTGCGAACTCTTCTCTATGATGTCGCCGCCGACATTAATATTACTGGCAGCGACTGCCTTATATACATCGAGGGAGGTGATGTTATACTTGGCTAATAATTCAGGGTCAATACTGATCTCGTAGGTCTTTCCTTCGCCACCGAAGCTGTTGATATCGGCTACTCCTGCCACCATTTTGAGGTTTCGTTCCACGACCCAGTCTTCTATCGTCTTTAATTCTCTGGGAGTCTTCTTATCGCTCTTTAAGGTGAACCGAAATATCTCTCCTGTAGGTCCGTAAGGCGGCTCCATTAAGGGTTGGATGCCTTCCGGTAGGCTGACATTCATTAATCGGTTAGCAACTTGCTGCCTCGCGAAGAAGTCTTCGACATCATCGTCAAAGATAATGGTTATTACAGACAAGCCGAAGAGAGATATAGACCTTAAATTCGTTTTTTTCTGTACCGAATTCATCTCTGTTTCTATAGGGATGGTGATAAACCTCTCGATTTCTTCTGCGCTTCTCCCTTGCCACTGCGTGATGATCTTGATCTGCGCATTCGTGAAGTCGGGGAAGGCTTCTATGGGTGTATTCAGGTAACAATAGATGCCGATACAGGCTATTAAACCTGTGGAAAATAGTATAAAGAACTTATTCTTTAAGGAGAAGGCGAGAATCTTTCCGATGATCTTATCCATTGCCGTAATTTACTTAGCTGCGTTGTTACTCGATACCAGCAAACTGCCGTCTGTTACGATGATTTCATGCTCCTTGACTCCCTTTTTTATCAGCGTCATGGTATCTATGGTTCGTAGTATCGTTACTGCCCGTTTCGTGAAGGTTTTATTCGGTCCGGCGACCATGACGATGTAGTTATCGCCTTGCAATACCAAGGCTTTGGTAGGGATGGCGAGTACCGAGTCGGTAAAGTATGTCGTGATCTTCACGCTGGCATACATTTCTGGCTTCAGCAGCCCCGCGGTGTTATCCAAAACCACTTTTACCTTCACCACGCGAGATTGCGGGTCTAAGAAACTCCCTATTTGTTCCACTTTTCCCTTCCATATCTTGTCGGGGTAGGCGATGGTCTTAATATCCACCGAGTCATTCAGCTTGATTTTAGAAATATCATTCTCGTACAGATCTGCCAGTACCCACACGGTCTTGAGCGAGGAGATGGTGAACAGATTCGTAGCATTATCGGGGCGGATAATGGTGTTCTCGCTTACGTTTCGTTCTACGATGAAGCCATCGGTAGGGGCGATTATGGTATAATTGGCATCCACGGCATCTTCTTTAATCCCCATCGCTTCGAGAAAGGACTTACTTTTGTTAAATTCTGCCGTTGCCTTCTTCATTTCGTTCTCGGCGGCGATGATTTCCTTCTCGGAATAGACATTCGTTTTGAACAATTCCTTGGCGATGTCCACATTCCGCTTTGCCACTTCCCTGTTGGCTTTTGCTACCGTATAATCATTCTGATAAGTGCTTACTTCGCCGCCTTTTAATACTGCGAGGATGGCTCCTTTGGTAACGTAATCGCCGATGCCGGGATAAATCTTGACCACCATGCCTCCGGTTACGGGGAATACTTTGGTAACTTTGTTTTGATCAAACGAAACTTTGCCATTCAGGATCAAAATATCCTCATCCGGTATCCGCCGGACGGTATCTTCCTTGATATAATTCATCTGTTGGTCATCCAAAGTGATGATTCCGGTATCGGATGAAGGGTCCGCGGTCTTTTCCGGCTTGCCCCCGTTACATCCCATCAAAAATATCCCTATTAAAGGAATAAAAAGCAGCATTCTATTCATTAGTATCTATTTTAATATCATTAAAGAGGGCATGACGCCCGTTATTAACATCCTGAAAACTCCCATACACATCCTTTTCAGGGGCTTCGCTATTGTGAAATTCATTGAAGCCATTGCGAGAAAAACTAAAACATATCTTTTTGTTACTAAAAGGTATCTTTTTGTTACTAAAAGGTATCTTATTGTTACTAAAAGGTATCTTTTTGTTACTAAAAGATATCTTTTTGTTACTAAAAGATATCTTATTGTTACTAAAAGATATCTTATTGTTACTAAAAGATATCTTATTGTTACTAAAAGATATCTTATTGTTACTAAAACATAT
>CAIMUP010000087.1 GCA_903844645.1 uncultured Bacteroidota bacterium | reverse complement strand
TTTAATATCATTAATGAAGTCCATTCCATACTGTAGTTTCCACTGTACTTCATTAATGATATTAAAGCGAAAATGGATTTTGAATAGAATAGCAGTATTGGAAATCTCCTGGAAATCTATTTTTGAACTAATAGGAGCTATGAAAATATCAAAGAATAAAAGTTTTGACAGAATAGCAGGAATGGGAATTTGGAGGGCTAATATTTTTATAAGGATAGCAAGAATTGGAATCATCGGGAACCACATTTTCAATACATTAGCAAGAATAAAAATGAATAAAAACAAGATTTGTTACCATAAAATGCTTTCGTTTTTGGCATCGAAATTCTCCTTTATAATTAAAGTTATTTTGGCATCCAAATCAGAAGAAAACAAATTACCCTTAGCCGAAAGTTGAATACCGCAATCATTAACTAAAGAATAATTCCCCAAAATCATCCTTTATATTGGATGCTTAAATCTCTCTTTTGGAATTATGCGAATCGCGAAACTTTGAAAGAACTTTCGGGAAGCCCAAAAACTATCCTTTATTATTTATAAGTTTGCCCGCTACCAAACTATTGTTGGATTCAAAAAAAAGAAAAATATATGAGTGCTAAATTCCCCTTTACAGAAAAAAAAGATACCCGTTCGGGCTTCGGTGCCGGCTTGTTGGAATTAGGAAAAAAGAACCCCAATGTCGTTGCCCTCTGTGCCGATCTGACAGGTTCTTTGAAGATGGATGCCTTTGAAAAAGAATTCCCTGACCGCTTCTTCCAAATCGGAATTGCCGAAGCCAATATGATGGGCATCGCTGCCGGATTAACCATTGGTGGAAAGATTCCATTTACCGGTACATTCGCCAATTTCTCTACCGGCAGGGTGTATGATCAGATACGTCAAAGCATCGCTTATTCTGGGAAAAACGTGAAGATTTGCGCCTCTCATGCAGGCATTACTTTGGGAGAGGACGGAGCCACGCATCAGATATTGGAAGATATTGGTTTAATGAAAATGTTGCCCGGCATGGTGGTCATTAATCCTTGCGATTATAACCAAACGAAAGCGGCTACCCTCGCCATTGCCGACTATGTGGGTCCAGTGTATCTTCGCTTTGGAAGACCTTCCGTTCCTATCTTCACCCCTGCCGATCAGAAGTTTGAAATAGGCAAAGCAATCGTAATGAATGAAGGCAAGGATGTAAGCATTTTCGCTACTGGGCATTTGGTCTGGAAAGCCCTGATGGCAGTGGAAGAACTGGAGGCAATGGGCATCAATGCGGAAGTAATAAATATTCATACCATTAAACCTTTGGACAATGCAGCCGTCCTAAAATCAGCTATGAAAACAAAGTGCATCGTAACAGCAGAGGAACACCAGATGAATGGTGGATTAGGAGATAGTATTGCCCAGTTATTAAGCCGCGAATATCCCACCCCGATAGAGATGGTTGCGGTCAAAGATTCGTTTGGCGAGAGTGGCACGCCTGATCAATTGATGGTGAAATATGGGTTGGATACTTCAGATATTATAAAGGCTGTGCAGAAGGTTATTAAAAGGAAAATGGTTTAGTAAGTTGATTTGTTTATTGGCTAATTAAAGAATAATAAATTGTTGAATGCAGTAAAAAAACAAGCTTTGGACGAATACACCGACAAAGAACTTTTAGAACAATTTCGGGAGCCGAAGACGAGCAATTATGCTTTTAATTTAATCGTAAAGAAGTATTCTAAACGCATCTACTGGCATGTCCGAAAGATAGTCATTGACCATGATGATGCCAACGATGTGGTGCAAAATACATTTATTAAAGTATGGAAGAATCTGGGTGAATTCAGGGAAGATTCGCAACTCTTTACCTGGATGTATCGCATCGCTACCAACGAGGCTTTGTCGTTTCTTAAACAGAAGAAGGCAAAGTTTCTCATTCCTTTCGCTGATGTGGAATATGAGTTGTCGAATACCTTATCCGAAGACACCCAATTCACCGGCGATGAGATACAAATGAAGCTGCAAAAAGCCATCCTTACCTTGCCACAACAGCAACGATTGGTGTTTAATATGAAATACTTCGATGATTTAAAATACGAAGAGATTTCGGAGATATTAAACCTTACGGTCGGCGGATTGAAGGCATCCTATCACCATGCCGTGAAAAAGATTGAGAAATACTTATTGGAGAATTAAACCTTTAGCGAATGATAAAATCTTAACACCGAACAAACAATGAACACGAACACAAACATAGAGCAGGAATTAAAAGAGATAGCCCCGATATTGGCTGCTATTCCGAAAGAGAATCCTTACCAGATTCCGATGAATTATTTCGACGGGCTGGAGGGTTCGATTACATCTGCCGTTTATGGTATGCAATTAGGGACTATTGCTAAAGAAAATCCTTTTGAAGTGCCGATGAATTATTTTGAAGCCTTGCCTGAATTGATCGAGAAACGGATTGCCGGTATGCAATTGGAAGGTATTCCGAAAGAAAATCCTTTTGAAGTTCCGGCAAATTATTTCGAGCGATTAGATTCTGAAATTATTGATCATGTTATTGCATCCAAAACGCAAAAGGGCTTTCATTGGATTACACAATTAGTAAGACCAAAACTCGTGGTTTCCTTTGCTACCATTGCGTTTGCGGTATTTGTTGTTTTCAAAGTTTCGACTTTGAACAAGGTGGATAAATATTCGTTTAGCGAACAAGAAATTGCAAACTCGAATGTCTTAAACGATATTGACGAAGGGACTATTATCGAAACATTATACTCCGAAACTGCCACAAATGCTATCCCAAAACAAGGAGAAATGGAAAAGTATCTATTGGATAATAACGTGGATGAATCGCAACTAACAGGGACATTATGAAACCGATAAACCTGATAATTGCGGTTCTTTTTTCCTTGTTTTTTTCTTCCGTCATTGCCCAAAAAGGCGAACGAAAAGGGGAGCGAATCGAATCGTTCAAAATAGCTTTTGTTACTAAAAGATTAGACCTTACGACCGACGAGGCTACTAAGTTTTGGCCCGTGTATAATCAATATCAAGACGAATTAAAGGACTTGAGAGAGAGGAATAGAAAGGTCTTGTTGAATGCTTATCTGAACATCGAAACAATGACTGATAAAGAAATTGAAAAGGTATTGGATGATGAGATTGCCTTCAAACAAAACGAGTTGAATGTGATCAAAAAATATGTTCCGCAATTCAAGACCGTATTGCCGATGCGGAAGGTCGCCAAATTGTTCAAGGCAGAAGAAGATTTCAAAACCGAATTGCTGAAACGAATGCAACAAAATAAATAGCCATCCCTTCCCCAAATGGTTATTAACCGATAATAAAAAGCCGCGATGAACTTCATTGCGGCTTTTGCTTTTGTGAATGCCCGATTAAATAATGAATGCCCCCATTGATATAATTTCCCTCCTCGTTAAGATGTTCTTCCACGACATTAAAATGTTCCCCCACGACATTAATATGTCCTCCCTCCTCGTTAATGTGTTCCCCTTGGACATTAAAATGTTCCCCCACGACATTAAAATGTTCCCCCACGACATTAATATGTTCCCCCACGACATTAATATGTCCTCCCTCCTCGTTAATGTGTTCCCCTTGGACATTAATATGTTCCCCCAGGAC
>CAIMUP010000086.1 GCA_903844645.1 uncultured Bacteroidota bacterium | reverse complement strand
TCCCTAAAAATTCTTTAGGCTTAATGGAAACTTCTTTAAGGTTAAAGTGCAATGACTTCACCTTAATGGAATCTTCCTTAAGCATAAACCGTAGCACTTTATGCTTAATGATTATTCCATTAAGGGTAGGAATTATTCCAATAAGGGTCAGGAATATTCCATTAAGGTTAAGGAATATTTCATTAAGGCTAAAGAAATATTCCTGATGCTTAAGGAAGGTTTCTCGTTGTAAATGGGAAAAATTGGGGCTTTTGGAGGCTCCAAAAGTAGCTTTTAAGATTTTTTCAGGGTTTTCAAAGCTCCTTTCAGGGTATTGAATTTTCCTTTTATGACATTCCCTTTTTAGGGAATGCAATAAAAGGAGAATAGAAATAGGCATCGGCAGGAAGCCCGATAATTTTCGTATTTTTGCAGCGTGAATCCGAACACCACGACTACCGATAATTTAATGACAGCTACCGATTTCGATGTTGAATCAATCAGGAAAGATTTCCCCATACTTTCTCAAAAAGTCTATGGCAAACCCCTGATTTATTTTGACAACGCCGCCACCTCCCAAAAGCCGCAAGCAGTGATAGATTCGCTGGTAAAATATTATTCCGAATACAATGCCAATATCCATCGGGGCGTACATTATTTATCGCAGAAAGCATCCATCGCCTATGACGATGTTAGGACGAAAGTTCAGCGATTCGTTAATGCCGAAACAGATAAGGAAATCGTGTTTGTAAGAGGGACTACCGAAGGGATTAACCTCGTCGCATCGTCTTACGGAAGGAAAAATATCGCGGCAGGAGACGAGGTACTAATCTCGGCAATGGAACATCATTCTAACATCGTTCCCTGGCAGCTTTTGTGCGAAGAAAAGGGAGCGATATTGAAGATTATTCCGATGAATGATAAAGGAGAAATCATCTTTGAAGAATTTGAAAAGCTGCTGAATGCACGGACGAAATTTATCTCCATTGTTTATATCTCCAATTCATTAGGAACCATCAATCCTGTGAAAAAAATCATTGCCAAGGCTCATGAATATGGCATTCCCGTCCTGGTGGATGCCGCACAAGCCGTGGCACATCTTCAGGTTGATGTGCAAGATTTGGATTGTGATTTCATGGCATTCTCCAGCCATAAAATGTTAGGACCGACCGGCACTGGAGTTCTATATGGCAAGATGAAATTGCTGGAAGATATGCCGCCTTATCAAGGTGGCGGCGATATGATTCGCTCCGTATCTTTTGAGAAAACGACCTACAACGATGTTCCTTTTAAGTTCGAAGCAGGCACCCCGAATGTAGCAGACGTAATAGCCTTTGGGGCTGCGATAGATTATCTTTCTAACCTGAATCATGCAACCATCGAGAGCTATGAAAAGGAATTGTTGAACTATGTAACCGAACAACTCTCCGAAATAAAAGAACTTAAAATAATCGGCACTGCCAAAGAT
The DNA here is from genome assembly GCA_903844645.1 of uncultured Bacteroidota bacterium. Lineage (GTDB taxonomy): Bacteria > Bacteroidota > Bacteroidia > AKYH767-A > JABDAW01 > JABDAW01. Next base: position 14,335 of record CAIMUP010000086.1, on the reverse strand, counting down.
AAGGCGGGTGTCGTTTCCTTCATTCTGGAGGGAATTAATGCAATGGATGCAGGCATGTATCTCGATACTTTAGGCATCGCAGTTCGTACCGGGCAGCACTGTACCGAACCAGCAATGGACTTCTTTAAAATACCAGGAACTATCCGCGCTTCGTTCTTATTTTATAATACTAAAGATGAAATTGATGCCTTGGTAGAAGGCGTGAAGAAGGCTATTAAATTATTAAAATGAACCAAGCAATAAAAGATATAGAACAAGAAATCATAGACGACTTTAAACTCTTCGATGAATGGGCAGAGAAGTATGAATATGTAATTGAATTAGGAAGGAAATTACCTATTATGGATGATACCTTAAAAACAGATTCCAATAAAATTAAAGGCTGCCAATCGAGCGTGTGGATGACGACCAAATTCACCGATGGAAGAATCTATTTTGAAGCCGATAGCGACAGCACTTTCGTCAAGGGATTAATTGCCTTATTAATGAAAGTCATGAATGGACAAAAGCCCGAAGACATCGTTGCCGCACCGCTCGACTTCATCAACCAAACTGGCTTGACCACACACATCGCACAGACTCGAAGCAACGGCTTGATGGCAATGATAAAACAAATGAAATTATACGCCCTCGGCTATCAAATGAAAGCCGAAACGCATTAAATAATAATAAAGACTATGGAAGAAAATACACCAACAATAGGGTCTCTCGAATCGCGGGTGAACGATGTATTAAAGACTTGTTACGACCCCGAAATCCCCGTCAACATTGTGGAACTGGGATTAATCTATGAAGTGAAAGTTTCAGACGGCAACGATGTACATGTATTAATGACCTTGACCTCCCCGGCATGCCCCGTAGCAGAAAGTTTGCCGCCAGAGATTGAGAGTAAAATCAAACAACTCCCCGATGTGAATAGCGCTAAAGTAGAGGTTACGTTCGACCCACCATGGGACAAAGAAATGATGAGCGAAGAAGCCAAGCTCGAACTCGGATTCTATTAAACCATGCAAGAAGAAATTATTAATAAAGTTGACACCAGCGGGTTAATCACCTTCAACTTCGAGGATTATCACCCCCAAGGAGAACGCGTGATGGTAGATATTAAAGACCTCCTTTTCCAAGGATTGATGCTGCGAGAAAAAGAGTTGCGCACCTTCGTTAAGGAGCATGACTGGAGCCAATACCAAGATAAATTCGTCGCGATACATTGCTCTGCCGATGCCATCATCCCGACCTGGGCGTTTATGTTAGTAGCCATTGCGTTGCAACCATTCGCGAAGAAAATAGTCTTCGGCAATATGGAGGAATTAGAGACCGCAATCTATCTCGAACTACTCTCCCAAATAGACTTAAATATATTCAAAGACCAACGAATCGTCATCAAAGGATGCAGCACGATCCACGTTCCGGAAGCAGCTTATGTAGCCCTTGCAAGGATGCTTACTCCCCTTGCCAAAAGCATTATGTATGGCGAACCTTGCAGCACCGTGCCGCTGTTTAAAAGGAGTTAGATAATAGCCCCAAGTTTCATCATCGTTTTATTGCAGCCCGCAAAAGCGGAGCTATCATAAAACGATAAAATCAAAACCCTAAACCATCACGCATTGAACCGAATGGGTGGAGGGAAGGTTTTGAAATCAAAGTAACTTAGGGTTTAAGTCCGCTTTTATATTCTTTTGTTTAAGCCAAAGTATAAGCCTTTCTCTAGTATAATCCTTTTCGTTTGTAGTCATAATTTTCTTTGTTGGTAAAGCCCATTCTGTTAAGGTATCAAAATGTAATAGTATGTGATATTGTCTATCTCCTGACCTCTCATAATAAATTTCACATAGTTGTCCATTCTCAACGAAATAAATATGTCCATCTTGTCCACCCCCTTTATCATGAAAACCATCTTTCTTAATAAGGCGATCACACCTGTCTTTCTTATGCCTCTCTTTTGCCCACCTTTCATATTGTTCATTTGGAATTTGTATTTCAATAGAGCCATCGGGCATTGTTGTTTCTATCCATTCGCTACAATCTTTAATAGCCTGTAATTTTCTTCTTTTCATTTTTTTCCTTGAGAAAATTAAAACTAAGCCCGTTGCACAAATGATAAATACTAATTGAAACAAATCAGCCAAGTGTTCCTTCATAACGATTATTTAAAATTTACACCTTCTTCCAAAATTTCCCATCGCCCCGAAACTACCAAAAATCTAATTCATCCAAATCCCCCTTCTTAAAACAACTAAAATCTCAAATATCGCCGTAAATCAATTTTAACCCTAAACCAAGAATAGTAACACCCAAACATTTTTACCCCCTAAAAATCATAAGAACGGTCAAGTTTGTCGTAATCCGACCTCGTACAGTCCCAATTCTCTTCTGTACAGTCCCAATAATCCTCCGCACAGTCCCAATAATACCGCGTACAGTCCTAATACTCTTCCGCACAGTCCCAATCCTTCCCCGTACAGTCCCAATAATGCCCCGTACAGTCCTAATAATACTCCGTACAGTCCCAATAATCCTTCGTACAGCTCCAATAATCCTCCGTCGCCTCCCAATAATACATCAACCATCGTCAATAATTAGTCGTACAGTCCTAATTATCAAATGTAGCATCCAAAAAATTAATGTTGGATTTTCAATTTAACGAATTCTAATGCTCCCGCTCGGTAGTATAATTCACCAATTCCTTGATAGAATGATGGTAAATACTTTCCTCGAAATCGGTGAGGCAATTGTATGCCTTCTCGCGGTATTCTTTCATGCGATTCACGGCATAATTTATCCCGCCATTGGCATGAACAAAGGCAATGACTTCGGCAACTTTCTTTTCTTCGGTATTATGATTTTTAATGATGTTGATGATATGCCTGCGCTGCGATTTATCGGCATTGTTGAGGCAATAAATCAGGGGCAATGTCATCTTGCTTTCTTTAATATCAATGCCCGTAGGCTTGCCAATTTTACCTTCCGAACCAAAGTCGAAGAGGTCATCTTTGATCTGGAATGCAATCCCGACCAGTTCACCAAATACTCTCATTTTCTCAATAACTTCCTTATCAGCACCCGCAGAAGCCGCTCCTACAGCGCAACAGGAGGCAATGAGTGACGCGGTTTTATTGGTAATAATTTCATAATAAACCGGCTCGTCCACATCCAATTTCCTTGCCTTTTCAATCTGTAATAACTCTCCTTCACTCATCTTTTTGACAGCTTGGGAAACTATTCTAAGCAATTCAAAATCGTTGTTTTCAACCGATAAAAGCAAGCCTCTCGACAGCAAATAATCGCCCACCAAAACAGCAATTTTATTCTTCCACAAAGCATTCACCGAGAAGAAACCACGACGTTCATTGGAATCATCTACCACATCATCATGCACCAAAGTAGCGGTGTGCAAAAGCTCTATCAAAGCCGCACCACGATAGGTGGCTTCGGTGATTCCGCCACACATCGCCGCAGAGAGAAACACGAACATCGGACGCATCTGTTTGCCCTTGCGCTTCACGATATACGTCGTGATTCTATCCAGCAACGGCACCGAACTTTTCATCGAAAAACGGAACTTCTTTTCAAAGAGTTCCATCTCCTGGTTAATCGGTTTTTTAATCTCGTCTAATGTCTTCATTTCTTGAGCGGCAAAAATAGAGAAAAGAAAAGTCTTCTTTATTGATTAAATTTGCACCATGAATAATAAGACATCGTTCCCTAAAAAGGATATTAAAATCCTCCTCCTCGAAGGCGTGCATCCCGCTACCATAGCTGGTTTTAATAATGCAGGATATACAAACATTGAAACTAAAACTGCCGCCATGGAGGAGAATGAATTGCTGGAAATTATTCAGGATATTCATGTTCTTGGCATTCGTTCGAAGACTAATATTACTGCTAAAGTAATTGAGAAAGCGCATAAATTAATCAACATCGGATGCTTCTGTATTGGTACGAATCAGGTAGATATGAGTGCCGCAACCAATGCTGGTATTGCAGTATTTAATTCTCCATTTAGTAATACGAGATCGGTTGCAGAGCTGGTGATTGCGGATTGCATCATGCTTATCCGAAAGATAATTATGAAGAACAATGCCGCACATCAAGGCATCTGGTTGAAGGATTCCAAAGACTGCTACGAGGTACGCGGAAAGACTCTTGGAATCATCGGTTACGGGCATATCGGTTCGCAAGTTTCGGTGCTTGCAGAGTCACTTGGGATGAAAGTGATTTATTATGATGTCGAGCCACAACTTCCCCTTGGCAATGCAGAACCCGTGAAGACACTTGATAAATTATTAAAGAAAGCAGACATCATCACACTGCATGTTCCGGGTAATAAAGCCACGAAGAATATGATCAATGAAAAGACTTTGAAACTGATGAAAGAAGGAGTTATTCTTATCAATCTTTCTCGCGGCGATGTGATGGATACAACAGCCGTGAAAGCTGCTCTCAAAAGCAATCATCTTGCTGGTCTTGCTGTTGATGTTTTCCCAAAAGAACCAGTTGCTAAAGGAGATAAATTTACTTCTCCCTTACAAGGTATGGACAATGTTATTCTTACTCCACACATCGGTGGTTCCACGATTGAAGCGCAGAAGAATATCGGCATTGATGTCTCGACTAAACTGATTAATTATATGGATTCAGGATCAAGCGTCGGCTCGTTATCTGTGCCAGCTTTGAGTTTACCAATTCAACACAATGCACATCGCCTTCTGCATATCCATAAGAACATTCCCGGCGTTCTTTCTGAAATAAACGGAATGATGTCGAAGATGAATGTGAACATTCTTGGACAATATTTAAAGACTAATGAAAGCATCGGATATGTGGTTTTGGATGTGGACAAAAAGACTCCGCATAATCTCATCAATGCTTTGAGGGATGTGAAGGGCACGATCAAAACACGGAGCTTGTATTAGCGACAAATCTCTTTCATTATTTCAAATTCCTTCCTTGGTTTAGGCATCATGGAAACCCATGACGGGGAAATCGGGTTTGGATTAGGCATCATGGAAACCCATGACGGGGAAATTCGGTTTGGATTAGGCATCATGGAAACCCATGACGGAGAAATCGGGTTTGGTTTAGGCATCATGGAAACCCATGACGGAGAAATCGGGTTTGGTTTAGGCATCATGGAAACCCATGACGGGGAAATCGGGTTTGGTTTAGGCATCATGGAAACCCATGACGGGGAATTTCCATTTGGTTTAGGCATCATGGAAACCCATGACGAGGAAATTAAGGGTAATAAACTTATTTTGGAATCAAATATCCAGAAATCCTTCCGGCAAATCCACGGCAATGGTTTTCTTTTTTTGATCAATACCTGCAACCAACGGTTCCACCAAAGGAATCAAAATCTCTTTCGATTTGTAATTTAATTGCAGAAGCAGTTGCTGCGGGAATTCCAAGATGGCATCCACCATCCCCAATTCGCCAAAGGTTTTATCATTAACCATAAAGCCGATTAATAATGAATGATCGTTCTTCGGTGTCTTCGATTCCGGAATATCTTTCGTCAGCACATACACCGATTTCCGTAATATCTTTTTAGCCTCGGCTTCGGTTTTAATATCTTCGAATAATACGACGATAGCAGAAGTAGTACCCCCGATATTCTCGATGAAATGCGGAATCAATTGCTCATTGAATTCAATAAAAAGAGATTTAAGATTTTCGATTATCAAGCTGTCTTCAAATTCTTTTTCGATGATAATCGTTACCTCGCCTTTGTATCCATGCAGCTTCGAGACGAAGCCAATCTTGGTGCAATTGTCTTTAGTCATTCTTCAAACTTTCCAGTTTGGCTTTATGTTTTTTGCTGAAATAAATCACCCCTATTACTCCTAATAAAAAGATGATTGGAGAAATGATTTGTGCCTGTGTAATTCCAAAACCGAAGATATGATATTGGGTATTAATCCTTATCTGTTCGATGGCAGAACGCTCCAAACCATTCAAGATTAAATAGAAAGAAAACATCACACCCGGGGCAACAATTTTCTTTCTTAATGACCACAGCACGAAGAACAAAATGATACATGCAAAGGCTTCATAAAGCGGCGTTGGGAAGACGGGATCGGGTAATTGAAAACAATGATTGCCCTCGCAGCCGGGTATCGGAATGCCTTCTCCCACTACGTTATGCGGATACCGATATGCCCAACACCAGTCAGGAAGAAATCTCATCCATGATGGTTTCGGAGCAAAGTTGTTGATGCCCCAATCGCCATCACCGGCAACCTGGCAACCAATCCTGCCTACACCATAAGCAAGCATCAATGAAGGAGCAGTTGCATCTACCATGTGGATAGGTGGAATGCCATGTTTGCGGGTGTAATAAACCACAGCAAATGCCGCCACTATCAAGCCTCCATAGAAGGTCAAGCCGCTGAAAAGATTCATGGAAGGATGTCGGAATAACTCCACAATTTCGGAAGGGTTTTCAAGGTAATCGAATATTTTGCTACCCAAGAAACCGAAGATCGCAGCCACAATAGTTGCATTGCCCACGACCTGATATGGATGAATGGTTTCTTCTCCTTTCTTGGTTGTTTTAACAAAAGGTTTTAGCAATCCTTGGGCTTCTTTTCTCTTTAATTCAATAGTCAGAAAGTAAGCTGCGAAGAGAAACGAACATGCAACCAACAGTCCGAATGATTGTATCAAAGTAAAAGGAAACGGAAGCTGCAGACCCGTGAGGTCTTTAAACAGATCGGCGAAGGTTGGGTACATTTTATTTAGTATTTATTTAAGCGAATAGTTCTTGTTGGATTTCGATAAGCATCTCGCCGTCGGTATCTACTTTGGTAAGTTTTACTTCCAGGATTTCATTGACTAAGAGCGGGTCGAAAGGCGTTTTAACTTTAATATAATTGGGCGTGAAACCATTCATCATACCTTCCTCGTGTTCCATTTCGAAGAGCACATTCATCTCCTTACCGATATGTTGTTCGTAAAAGAAACGCTTCTTCTTTTCAGAGAGAATCCGAAGCTTGGCAGTCCGTTGATGGCGTAAATCGCCAGACACAACATCCCCTATTCTTAATGCGGTAGTATCGTCCCTTTCGGAATAGGTGAAGACATGCAGATAGGAAACATCCAATTGATTAATGAAGTTATAAGTCTCCAAAAAATCTTCCTCCATCTCCGAAGGAAAGCCGGTAATTACATCCGCACCGATGCAACTTTCGGGCATTACTAATTTGATGAAAGCAACCCTGTCGGCATATAATTCCCGCTCGTATTTGCGGCGCATTGCTTTGAGGATTTTATTAGAGCCGGATTGTAAAGGAATGTGAAAATGCGGCACAAACTTATGCGAGTGGGCTACAAACTCGATGATTTCATTCGTTAAAAGATTCGGTTCGATAGAAGAGATACGAATTCGTTCGATGCCAGAGAGGGTATCCATTTCTTTTATCAAATCAAAGAAAGTTTCGTCGCTGTTCTTTCCGAAATCGCCGATGTTTACTCCTGTCAAAACAATTTCTTTGACACCATTCGCAACGGCTTCTCTGGCAGATTGCAGGGTGTTGGCAATGGTATCGCTGCGACTTTTTCCTCTTGCCAAAGGTATCGTACAAAAGGCACAATGATAATCGCATCCATCCTGAACTTTCAGAAAGGTACGGGTTCTATCTCCCAAGGAATAGGAGGGGACGAACGTATTTACCTGTTTAATTTCATCGGCATAAATCTTTGCATCTGAATCGTGATGATAATTCAAGATATAATCAACCAAATTAAACTTTTCGGCGGCTCCTAAAACAATATTCACTCCCGCGATGGCGGCAATCTCATCAGGTTTTAATTGGGCATAACAACCGATAATTGCGATGAAGGCATCGGGATTATATTTGAGAGCTTGTTTGACAACTTTGCGGCATTTTTTATCGGCATGATCAGTTACGGAGCAGGTATTGATTACATAAATATCGGCTCCATCCATAAAATCAACTCTCCCAAAACCATTGGCAGTGAAACTACGGGCAATGGTAGATGATTCGGAGAAGTTCAACTTGCACCCGAGGGTGTAAAACGCAACTGTCTTATTGGGAGTCATGGGGCAAAAGTAGTTCTTTGGCGGGGAATGGGGATGGATGTATTGATATTTTGAATTAATGGGGGTTTTATTTTGGTGGAGTTGGATTCTGTTTTTAGATCGACAACCTTACAGGAAATCGCGAAGCGGAGATTGCCTGTGAGGATGCTCGCGAACCAGTCAGGTCGTTTACGCACCAAATTTATTATATTTTATTCCATGCAAATATACTTTAATTCTGACTAATGCAACGGCATTCCCACTGTCGGGATAGCCGATGTAAAACTCTGCAACGCCATTCCCACTGTCGGGATAGCCGATGTAAAACTATGCAACGCCTATCCCACTGTCGGGATAGCCGATGTAAAACTCTGCAACACCTATCCCACTGTCGGGATAGCCGATGTAAAACTCTGCAACGCCTATCCCACCGTCGGGATAGCCGATGTAAAACTCTGCAACACCTATCCCACTGTCGGGATAGCCGATGTAAAACTCAGCAACGCCTATCCCACTGTCGGGATAGCCGATGAAGACCTACTAATCAATGCTATTTGTATGTAATTTGCGATTCCTCAAATCAGGGCAATGATACCCCTTTCAGGGGATGATATGGAATGATTCCATCATTAAATACCCCTTTCGGGGGATGTAATTATTGAATAAAAAACGGGGAGACGGCAGGGCGGCAGCTCTTTTTTTAATCTTTTAATTTACCGGAATATAAACCACCTTCTTGGTCTCAAAGAATTCTTCTTGGAAGTACTCTTTCAGCTCGAATATTTTGGTTTTATACAGATAAAAAGAAAGTTCCTCCTGCAAGTCGCCGCCCTTCAGCGCAAGGATTCCGTTGGTTAATGTATTAGAAGATAAGGGTTCAAATTTATGCTTCACCCATCGGTATAATTCGTTCATATCGCCCACCGCCCGTGTCGTAATAAAGTGGAATTTTGCATCCACATCCTCCGCCCTTTGGTGCATGGCAGTAACATTTTTCAAGCCGAGTTCGGTAGCTATTTCATTCACTACTTTTATTTTCTTCCCGATAGAATCTACCAAGGTAAATTGCGCATCAGGAAAAAGAATCGCGAGAGGAATTCCGGGGAAACCACCACCCGTTCCGATGTCCATAATCTTGGTGCCAGGTTTGAATTGAATAACCTTCGCAATGCCCAGCGAATGCAAAACATGCCGTTCATAAAAGTTCGGAAAATCCTTTCGAGAGATGACATTGATCTGCGAATTCCAATCCTCATACAAGCCATACAGTCGCTCGATTTGTTCTTGTTGAATCGGAGATAAATCGGGGAAGTAATTAAAGATAATGGTAGTGGCGTTACTCATTGAATTTTGATCAATTTGTACGCCTTACATTTCCTCATGGGTGTCTTTCAGGATATTATACAACACCTCTCTCGCCCTGAATAAAAGGGCTTTGACGGTGCCTACCGGAATATTTAATTTTTGAGAAATCTCTTCATAAGAAAGTTCTTTGTAATACCTCAATTCAATCAACTCTTTGTAGCGGGGCTTTAAAGAATCTACCACCTCTTTGATAAGAAGGCCCTTTTGTTTTTTTATCAGGTTCTCTTCTGGGTCTAATTGGTCGGATTTAATATCCACCTTGAACTCACCGCCATCGCCGTCATCAAAACTTTTATCAATAGAAAAAGTGATGCCTTTTTTCTTACGAATAAAGTCAATGGCATTGTTCGTAGCAATCCGAAATAACCAGGTCGAGAACGCAAAACTTGGGGTATATTGATGCAAATTCCTGAACGCCTTCCCGAATGCTTCAATCGTTAAATCATCAGCATCATCACGGTTATTAACCATCTTGAGCATCATAAAATAAACCATATCTCTATACCTCGACATCAGTTCGGCATAAGCCTTTTGATCGCCATTATTCATAGCTTTAAGCACCAGTTCATAATCGTACTTACCCTTCTCTGTTAAATTCGGATTTACTTCCATATTTTTGGTTTTGATATTAAATTTGAAGCCGCTAAAATAGGATAAAATAATAAGAAGAAAATATCGAGGAACGGAATCATCCAAATTAAATCTAATTCTTTGAGGCGGCTCATCACCTTTCCGAAGATCCAGACTTGTATAATCAAGCGGAATAAATAAGTCCCTAAAATGATTCTCCAATCAAATTGTAAAACGATTAAGGTGGCTAATGAGAGATAGAAAATAAGGTTGGCAACGTAATAAATGCCCAGCAAGTTTTTATGATTCGATTTATAATGTTTGCCTGTAGTGGTATGTCTTTTCTTTTGTTTGAACCAGCCTCCGAAGGTCGTCTTTGGCTCTGAAATAGTGAAGGCGACAGGCTTGATTTCAATGACGGTATTTTGCCTATTAGCTACTTCGTTAATAAATAAATCATCGTCACCGGAAAGTAAATGATTATGACTTGCAAATCCTTTCACATTGAAGAATAAATCCTTTCGATAAGCAAGGTTTCTTCCAACGCCCATATAAGGAATTCCTGCTTTGGCAAAGGAAAGGAACTGCATAGAATTATGAAAAGTATCGTACCGAATCAAACGATTTAACAAGCCCTTTTTCTTTGCATAAGCTCCATAACCCAGAACAATATTCTTTTTGTCATTGAAATTATTCTGCATATTGTATAACCAATTATTACTTGAAGGACTACAATCGGCATCGGTTAATAACAACAAATCGTATTTAGCGGCTTTGATACCAAGGGTAAGTGCAAACTTCTTTCCGTGCTCGTATTTCTCCTGCTCTATGATGGTTACTATTTTCACGTTGGAATATTGTGTTTCTAATTCTTTTAAGAAGTCATCCGATTCATCCCATGAACAATCATTAACGATTACCACCTGAAACTCGGGATAGACCTGATCCAAGACAGAGTAAATATGCTTTTTAAGATTCTTGATTTCATTTTTAGCGCATATAATTACAGATACAGGTTCAGCCTCTTTAGTTGCGTAAATTTCTTTGTGAAATGCAAGGCGGGCAAAGAAAAAGAAGTAGTAAATTAAGTTGGTCAATAACATTACCCCACATAGAATCAGTATAATTAATGTGAGCAATTCGATATGGTCTGGCATTCTGTTTGGTCAAGATTTTTATTAAGGTTGCAAAAGTAGGAATTCTATTGTTGGTATAATCTCTATTTTTGCCAAGTTTTAAACAATGTTATTAACAGCATGAAATTTACGCTTCAACATACAGATAACCTCTCAAATGCCCGTGCGGCAACCATTGACACTGCCCATGGAATCATCAATACCCCGATTTTTATGCCTGTCGGTACAGCGGGAACCGTGAAAAGCGTACATCAAAGAGAACTGGCTGAAGACATAAAAGCACAGATTATCCTTGCTAACACATATCATTTGTATCTGCGACCGGGCTTGAATGTTATTGAACATGCAGGCGGTATTCATAAGTTTATAGGTTGGGATAAACCCATGCTTACCGATAGCGGCGGATACCAGGTTTATTCTATGACTGCGAATAGGAAGATTAAAGAAGAAGGTGTTAAATTCAAATCGCATATAGATGGTTCGACCCACTTTTTCTCCCCAGAAAGTGCTGTGGATATTCAAAGGATTATTGGTGCTGATATCATCATGGCATTCGATGAATGTACGCCCTATCCATGCGATTATAAGTATGCAAAACGGTCTATGGAAATGACTCATCGTTGGCTGACGCGGTGTTGCAATCGCTTCGATGAGACAGAAGGCAGGTATGGCTACGACCAAACCTTTTTCCCGATTGTTCAGGGGAGTGTATATAAGGATTTACGTATCCAATCTGCCGAAGCAATAGTTGCAGCTAACAGAGAAGGCAATGCAATAGGAGGACTGTCGGTCGGGGAACCGGCAGAGATGATGTATGAAATGACCGAGGTGGTCTGTAATATCTTCCCGAAGGATAAACCCCGATACTTGATGGGGGTCGGGACGCCAGTCAATATCCTTGAATGTATCGCTCTGGGCATAGACATGTTTGATTGTGTGATGCCTACCCGAAATGCTCGCAATGGCATGTTGTTTACTTCTGAAGGCATCATCAATATCCGCAATGAAAAGTGGAAGGACGACTTCAGCCCGCTCGATAGTAACGGAACATCGTTCGTTGATACCCATTATTCCAAAGCATACCTCCGCCATCTGACCATCTCTAAAGAAATACTCGCTGCCCAAATCGCAACGATTCACAATCTTTCCTTTTACCTTTCGTTAGTGGCGCAAGCGAGAGAACATATCATCGCAGGGGACTTCACACAATGGAAAAATAAAATGGTCATTAAATTAGCAAACAGGATTTAGCATGTTCCGATTAAAAATATTAGACTGGTACATAATCAAGAAGTTCCTCGGAACCTACTTCTTTGCAATCGCCCTGATCATCGCCATTGCCATCATCTTCGACATCTCTGAAAAGATTGACGACTTCCTCGAAAAAGGCGCACCGTTGAAGTACATCATCTTCCGATATTACCTCAATTTCATCCCCTGGTTCGCAAACCTGTTCAGTTCCTTATTCATCTTCATCGCCGTCATTTTTTTTACTGCCAAGATGGCGAATCAAACCGAGATCGTCGCCATCCTCGGTAGCGGCATCAGCTTCCGAAGGCTACTCCGACCTTACTTTATTGCCGCCACCTTCCTCGCCATCCTCTCCTTCACTTTGAATGGATGGATTATCCCTGCCGCCAACAAAGTCAGGATGCAATTCGAGGATGTTTACATCCATAATCCCTCTGAAATGAGTGCAAAAAACCGCCATGTACAGATGAGTCCTGGCGTTTATGCCTACTTCGATTCGTTCGATGGCAGAACGAACATCGGATACCGATTCACGCTGGAGAAAATCATCGAAGGACAATTAAAATACAAGCTCACAGCACCCCGTATGCAATTCGATACGCTCACCAAACGCTGGACTTTGATGGATAATTACTACATCTACACCTTCGAGGGCATGAAAGAAACGCTCCATACCGGAACCAAGTTAGATACCACCTTCGCCTTCATCCCGAAAGACTTTATCATTAAAACAAACAAGATAGAAACGATGAATAATGGCGAATTATCAACTTTCATCGCCTCGTTAAGATTAAAAGGTGCCGAAAACGTCGAAGAAGGCGTGGTAGAACTATATAAACGCTCTGCAATGCCCTTTGCAGCCTTCATCCTTACGCTACTTGGCGTATCATTTTCAAGCAAAAAAACCCGCGGCGGAATCGGTATGCAATTAGGCATCGGATTAACCCTTTCCTTCACGTACATTCTCTTCCAAAGAATCTTTGAAACCTTCGCCATCAGTGGCGGATTTCCCCCATTAATGGCAGTATGGATACCGAATATTCTCTTCGCCATCATCAGCTTGATCATCGTCAAGTTCGCACCGAAATAATCCATCCTTTTCGCCATCTCTTCCATTAAATTGCGGAGATAAATCCTGACTGGTAATTGCCGCTTCGCGATTTCCTGTCATGTTGCTTGTCTTTATTATATTCTTCCCTTTCATAATTTATATATTTTTTTAGGGAGTGTAATCTTGCAGGAAATTGCGAAGCGGCAATTGCCAATCAGGATGCTTGGAAACAAAATATTCATTCATTAAAATTAAAAAAAGATGACTGAATGCCGATAATACAAAGTTTTCCTCCGTTATTTTCAGTCTCATCCTGATAAAAAGGAGTCTCATTATGGTGAAAACAAGTCTTGTTATGGTGAAAACAAGTCTTGTTATGGTGAAAACAAGTCTTGTTATGGTGAAAACAAGTCTTGTCATGGTGAAAACAAGTCTTGTTATGGTGAAAACAAGTCTTGTTATGGTGAAAACAAGTCTTGTTATGGTGAAAACAAGTCTGTTCTTCGTCACTTTGTGACTTATCCTGGTCACTTTGTATCTGCTCCGCACCGTGTTCAGTCATCTTTTTATTAAATAACTCCTTATATAAGACAGGTTTGGTAGTGATTAGACTGCTTTCATAATTCACTCCTTGTGGGGACGACCTTTTGGTTATTATTTTACTTCCGAGCCGGCGAAATAAGCCTTAATCCGATCCTTGACATTGGTCCGGATATTCATGTAGAATAAATTATAATCCACCAAATGAAAGCTGCCATGCCATATCATCGGATAACCTTTGACCATTGGTTTATGCACATTTAATAAACCATTTATGACCTGGGCATCGGTTACATTTTTATCAATTCTATCGAATGATTTTGGGACGCTGCCGAGATTTTTATCTGCATTAGCATAAGTCGTATCGGTAGTCCAGGT
>CAIMUP010000085.1 GCA_903844645.1 uncultured Bacteroidota bacterium | reverse complement strand
TGTGAGGGTCTTTGAAAAGGTTGTGAGGGTCTTTGAAAAGGTTGTGAGGGTCTTTGAAAAGGTTGTGAGGGTCTTTGAAAAGGTTGTGAGGGTCTTTGAAAAGGTTGTGAGGGTCTTTGAAAGGGTTGTGAGGGTCTTTGAAAGGGTTGTGAGGGTCTTTTTCTGGCGGTCTGAACGGGGATTTTGGGAAAATGGGGTGGGTGGATTGTTGGGGGAATTGTTATTTTTGCGGGGAATTAATGAATAGAACGAGGATGAAACGGGTTTGGCTTTTTATGATAGTATTAATGATTGCCGTTAAAACTGTTGGGAACATTTCTTGCTCCATTATTGATGATAGGACTTTGACGGAACGGCTGTTTTGGAGTACTAAGGGAACGATTTTTACTTGTAAATGGCTGTCCTCGGAAAGTAATCCCAAAAAGAATACGTTGCAAATAACGGCTTTGGTTACCGAGGTCTTTTTTGGATCTATAGACCGTGATACTATTATATTGACTACCGGCACGCCTGACGATGATATTGATTTACGCAATAAGCCGAAGGATACTATTATTAAGACAAACATGACAGGGAATATTCCGATGCTCGTTTACACGGTCGGCAGTGGGCATATATTTAGTTATGGAGGTACTGGCGACCATGAATCTAAAGGTATAGACAATGGCAAAGGGGTATTGAATGAATTGGATTTGCTTCGGCAATTTTCTTCCATCATTCATAATAAGAAGTCGGGGAATTTCAGGTTTTATAATTCCTCGAAAATTATTGTTGCAGAAGGGAACTATAAAAAGGGTTCCCCTGTCGGAGATTGGAAACATTATTATGATGACGGAACTTTGAAAACAGAAAACGACATTAAACATAAAATGACCAAAACCTATACCCAGCGAGGTCTTATTACTAGTTTTGAGCAAACGTATAAAGATAGCACAGTGCAGATAGCCTATCGGGATGGATTGCCCAAACAAAAGATATTGACCATCAGAAATGACAATATGAATTTAACGGAATGGACAGAATATTCGGGCGGTGGAAGGCTTCAACAAGTAAAGAACTTCTTAAAGACCAAATCGAAAGTTAGCGGGTCGCCATGGGTGGATAAGCCGGCTCGCTTTATTCAATATTATGGGAATGGAAACATCAAAGCAGATGGATTTTATATAATTGAAAAGGTAGTTGGCTTATGGAAGTTTTACAATGAAGACGGTAGTTTTGACTACGAATATGAATTCAAATAAAGATTCAAACAAAATCCAACCCCTGCCATTGAGTAGCGGCTTGTACATCTGGCAGATGCTGAATGAAGGAATAACTACTCTCCCGCAATGCTCGCCATCAGGTATTCCCGATTCAGGCGAGCGATATGAGCAACGGATATTTCTTTCGGGCATTCCGCCTCGCAAGCACCCGTATTCGAACAGTTGCCGAAGCCGGCATCATCCATCGTTTGCACCATCTTCAAGACACGTTCGGTACGCTCCACCTGCCCCTGCGGCAACAATGCCAGCTGCGAAACCTTCGCCGAAACAAACAACATCGCTGAAGCATTTTTGCATGCTGCCACACAAGCTCCGCAACCGATACATGCTGCTCCGTCCATCGCCTCATCGGCAATAGTTTTACCAATCAAGATGGAATTAGCATCTGCAGGACTGCCAGTATTCACCGACACAAAACCACCTGCTTGCATGATATTTTCAAAAGCAGTACGATCCACCACTAAATCTTTTATCACGGGGAATGCTTTGGCTCTCCACGGCTCGATGGTGATTGTTTCGCCATCTTTGAAATGGCGCATGTGAAGCTGGCAAGTGGTGGTGCCTTTCAAAGGACCATGCGCCCTTCCATTGATATACATGGAGCACATTCCGCAGATGCCTTCGCGGCAATCGTGGTCGAAGGCTACGGGTTCTTTATTTTCTTTGATTAGTTTTTCATTCAACACATCCATCATTTCGAGGAAGGACATGTGGGTGCTTACGCCATTGAGTTTATAGGATTCAAATTTGCCTGTGGAAGACGGGGACTTCTGTCTCCAGATTTTCAGGGTTAGGTTTAGGGTATCGCTCATGGTATTATTTGTTATTGGGATTGTATTATTATTAATTCAAGGGGGTAAAATGGGATTTGAGGGTTAGAAAATGTGATTGAGCGGTTAGAAAATGTGATTCATCGGTTAGAAAATGCGATTCAGTGGTTAGAAAATGTGATTCATCAGTTAGAAAATGCGATTCATCGGTTAGAAAATGTGATTCATCGGTTAGAAAATGCGATTCATCGGTATTTATAAGGGGAGGGAGGGTATTGGAGAAAGAAAAATTAGATTCCAAATCCTTAGATTCCAGATAGAATTCCATATTATTATTGCTAACAAGAGACTTATTATTCATAATTCCTTTCGGCGAGGTGCATTTCTTCAAAAACCAAAGGTTCTTTGTTGAGTTTGGCGGGTTGGTTGTCGCCTTGATATTCCCAGGCAGAGACATAAGCGAAGTTGGCATCATCACGTTTTGCTTCGCCTTTATCAGTTGCACTTTCTTCGCGGAAATGACCGCCACAACTTTCTTTGCGATTCAAGGCATCATCTATCATTAACTCCCCCAGTTCAAGGAAATCGGCAACGCGTCCTGCCTTTTCTAATTCTTGATTGAACTCGAATGCACCACCAGGAACTTTGACATCTTTCCAGAATTCTTCGCGGATTTGTTGCACCATAACTTTGGCTTTCTTTAAGCCTTCTTCGTTACGAGCCATACCACAATAATCCCACATCACTTTGCCGAGACGCTTGTGCAAATCATCAACAGATTGACTGCCTTTTATGGATAATAATTTATCAATACGTTCCTTGACTTTGTTCTCTGCATCGGCAAAAGCGGCGTGGTCGGTAGGGATGGCTTTGGTCATGATTTCTCCTGAAAGATATTCACCGATAGTGTAAGGAATAACGTAATATCCATCCGCCAAACCCTGCATCAAAGCCGAAGCACCGAGACGGTTTGCGCCATGATCGGAGAAGTTACATTCGCCCAAAGCATAGAGACCTTTGACGGTGGTCATCAAATTATAATCAACCCAGAGACCGCCCATGGTATAATGCACGGCAGGGTAAATTCGCATTGGAGTTTTATAGGGATCTTCACCGGTAATCTTGTCATACATCTCGAAGAGATTTCCATAGCGAGCAGCGATAACCGGCTGACCTAAACGAGCGATGGCATCACGGAAATCGAGATATACAGCAAGACCGGAAGGACCAACGCCTTTGCCCTCATCACAGGCTTGTTTAGCAGCACGTGATGCAACATCGCGAGGGACTAAATTCCCAAAAGCGGGGTATCTTCTTTCTAAATAATAATCGCGTTCTTCTTCAGGAATATCAATGGGTTTGCGTTTATCACCTTCTTTCTTTGGAACCCAGATACGTCCATCATTCCTCAAGCTTTCAGACATCAAAGTAAGCTTGGATTGATAGTCGCCAGAAACAGGAATGCAGGTTGGATGAATCTGTGTGAAGCAAGGATTACCAAAGGCAGCACCTTTCTTGTAAGCCTTCCAATTCGCGGTAACATTGCAGCCCATTGCATTGGTAGAAAGGAAGAAAACATTTCCGTAACCACCCGTCGCAAGAACCACTGCGTGACCAAAATGACGTTCTAATTTACCTGTAACTAAATCACGAGCAATGATGCCACGAGCTTTGCCATCAATCATCACCACCTCAAGCATTTCATGACGGTTATACATTTGCACTTGCTTCTTACCAATCTGACGACTAAGTGCACTATATGCACCCAATAACAACTGCTGACCAGTCTGCCCACGAGCATAAAAAGTACGAGATACTTGAACGCCACCGAAAGAACGGTTATCTAACAAACCGCCGTATTCACGGGCGAATGGAACACCTTGCGCAACACATTGATCAATGATATTTGCACTCACTTCGGCGAGGCGATAAACATTGGCTTCGCGAGAACGGAAGTCGCCTCCTTTGATGGTATCATAGAATAAACGATAGGTGCTATCGCCGTCATTTTGATAATTCTTTGCTGCATTTATACCGCCTTGAGCAGCGATACTATGCGCTCGGCGCGGGCTATCCTGAAAGCAAAATACTTTTACCTTATACCCCAACTCGGCAAGACTTGCAGCCGCAGATGCACCCGCAAGTCCGCTGCCGACAACGATTATTTCAATATGCCTTTTATTAGCAGGGTTTACTAACTTAACGGTTGAGCGATATTTAGTCCACTTCTCGGATAAGGGACCGGGGGGTACTTTAGAATCTATTGTCGTCATAATATATGGTTGTTATTTTAGGATATTAAAAAAGAAAAGAATGGGAAACATGGCAAACCCTATGGTCATAAGAAGGGCGAAAGCCATACCGCCTGCCTTGATTAAGGGAGCATAAGCTTTATTACTCATACCCAGGGTGTGGATTGCCGATTGTGCGCCATGATTCAGGTGCATTCCAAGAAACAATACGGAGATAATATAAAAGGCACAGTACCACCAATCTTTAAATGCGATAACTACACTCTCATACATGGTTTCCGGAGCATCCAGAAAGCGATGTGCAACAAAAAACGTACGAAGATGAACAACCAAGAAGAATAAAATCACGCTACCCGTCAAGCCCATATTACGGCTAAACCAAGAACTGTTCTCGCTTTGTTTATTGACAGCATACTTTACGGGACGTGCCTTGTTATTCGAGATTGTAATCAGCGTGGCATCCACAACATGAACGATGATACCCGCAAACAAACCATACTCTACAATGCGGATGAGCAGGGTATGCGTCATATCTTCGGTGTATTTATTAAAGGCGACGCCGCCATCGTTATAGAGCATCATCAGGTTGCCATAAAGATGCTCGATTAAGAACATGCAAAGAAACAAACCGGTAAGTGCCATCAACACTTTCCTGCCGACGGTGGGGGTAAAGATTTTTGTAATGCTGGTCATAAAATAAATATTAAGGATGCAAATTTATAAAACAAAAGATTAAAAATACAAAGCCACCAATTCCATATCTATAGAATCGGTGGCTTTATCTTCATCAAACCCTTAGTCGGTTACGATAACCAGGTACTTGCTTGCGCTCCAGAATTTCTCATGATCAAGAATGATTAGCTTGTCGAAGACTTTCTTTTCGTTCTTTTCGAGCTTGTACGACCCTGCCGGATGAGTCGTTACCATTTCGGCATGCTTGCTATCAATGGTAATGTTATTAGTTTGCGTAATATCAATCCTGGTGAAGGCATCGGTACTAAAATCTTCCTTTATTTTCTCGGTCCGCCCGATACCGAGGAAGCCGCCATCTTTATCCAAGACTTTCTTTGCCTTCAAGTCTTTATAAGTTCCGAGAATAAAATAGGCGGTATTGATTTTCGTAGTCTGTTCTTTGATGGTTTGGCTCTGTTTCTCGCCGGTTGCTTTGAGTTCTTCGATGTTCGACTTCAATTTTACGACATTCATATTTACCGCCACCAATTGTTTATTCAAGTCCACCAATTCCGAATCTTTGGACAGCAACTGGCTCTTTAAGGTTTCGATCATCTTATTCAAGGACCCGATTTTATAATCGGACTGCCGCACCTTTTCATTCAGATAAGCCAGCTTCTGCTTATTCTTTTCCATAAATTCATTGATCAGCTTAATGTCGTCATTAATCCGATCCTTAGAATTCTGCGACAATTCGCCTTTACTTTTGGCTTTCGCCACCACAATGCTTTGATGCGCCTTGACGGAATCGAGGTTTGCCTCAATTTCATTAAAAGAGCCGACAAAGCTGTTGATACTCGAATCCTTCGTGTTGGCAATCGCCACGAGGGAGTCTTGAGACCGTTGGAGTTGAGCGATTTTATTCTCACTTTCATGGTCCTTACACCCAAACATGAGGGCGGTTACGATACAAATTACAAGATACTTCTTCATTTTTTTGTTAGTTTTAAGATTATTATAAAATTTTTACGGATACAGGGGAATGCCCTACAATTACGTTGCCAAAATTACAAAAACCCGAGTACAAAATTCCACCGACCTCCGATTCATCCCCAAAAAGCCCTCGAAAAAGCCCATTCCCCGTCTAAAATATCAAATACAGAGCCTGAAAATTTCCAAATCATCCCCCGAAAAAGCCGCCAATCAACGATATTTATCCCGCTGCCAACGATATTTATCCCGCTGGGAACGATATTTATCCCGCTGCCAGCCATATTTATCCCGCTGGGAACGATATTTATCCCGCTGCCAGCGACATTTATCCCGCTGTTTTCAATAGAAATGTGGCGCAGTACACCGAAATCATCCCGTTCTCCGTTCTCGTTCCTAATTTTGAAGCCGTATAAATCACGATGAATCGCCGCAAATTCTTGTTTAATGACCCCTGGTTCACTATCTTTTCGAAGAATAGGAATGCCCTTGTTTTTGAAACTAAAAATAAGGATTACGGCGCGTATGCCCTTCGGAAAAACTACGCGAAAACCCTTTTTAAAAGTTATTGCATCGCCGTAATCGCGGTTTTACTCCTTATATATACACCCGTTTTCGTAGAATTTTTCGAGGAATGGAATCAGAAAACCCAGCTCACCAACCAAGACCTGGCGGAACTGAATAAAAATAACGACATCCTCCTTTCGCCCCCGCCGCTCATCGAATTAAATCCCAATACCACCCCTCCGATTCCCGAAATAATCCCAAAAAAGCAAGATACTACCATCAAGAAAAAGGCTGTCATTGTTCCAAATAAAGATTCGCTTGACCATGTTCTCGATTCCTTGAACCGTCTTCGCGGGATGCCTGATACGACCCTCAAAACCAACGATACAAGCATGGCGCAGAGGTCTCCCAACACCTCGGATATCAGCAATCATAACGGTCAGATTCAGATGAAAGTAGATGCCCTCCCCGAGTTCCCCGGTGGCGAAAACGGGTTGATGGTGTTTATGAAGCAACATATCAAATATTCCCTCCGCGCTAAGGCGATGAACACCCAAGGCACCGTCAATGTCGCCTTCATTGTCGAAGCCGATGGCAGTATTTCCGGTATCCGAATGCTGATGATTGCCAGCAATGGATTGGATGACGAGGTCATAGATTTAATCAAAGCAATGCCCCGTTGGAAACCCGGAATCAGGCGAGGCAAACCCCAACGGTTTGTCGTCAACCTGCCCGTCAACTTTTATCTTAAAGCAAAATAAGACGGAAGTATTACCCGATGAAATAGTAATATTGCAGTCCTTAATATTAACACTATGCACAGCACTTATCTTAGAACAACCACTTGCGGAGACCTCACTGCCGCCAACATTAATCAAACAATCAGCCTTAGCGGTTGGGTAGCCCGTAGCCGCGATCTGGGTGGGATGACTTTTATTGACCTTAGGGACAGGTATGGTATCACCCAGTTGGTTTTTAATATGGAAACCAACGCTCCCCTCTGCGAAATCGCGAGGACTATTGGGAGAGAATTTGTATTGAATATTAAAGGCATCGTTACCGAACGCAGTAATAAAAACCCGAATATGGCAACGGGAGATATTGAGATCGTAGTTTCTGAACTGAATATTCTGAATACCTCCAAACTTCCTCCGTTCACCATCGAAGATACTACCGATGGCGGTGAAGAAATGCGGATGAAATATCGGTATCTCGATTTAAGAAGAGAACCCGTCCGGAAGAATCTTCAGCTTCGCCATAAGATGGCTCGCGAGGTCAGGAATTTTATGGATAGTATGGATTTTATCGAAGTAGAAACCCCTGTCCTGATAAAATCTACGCCAGAGGGTGCAAGAGATTTTGTAGTCCCTTCCCGAATGAACCAAGGCGAGTTTTATGCTTTACCGCAGTCCCCTCAAACTTTCAAACAATTGCTCATGGTTGCCGGGTTCGACAGGTATTATCAGATAGTCAAGTGCTTCCGTGACGAAGACCTTCGTGCCGATCGCCAACCCGAGTTCACACAGATAGACTGCGAGATGGCTTTTGTCGAGCAAGAAGATGTATTGGTCGTGTTCGAGGGTTTAGTTCAGCATCTCTTCCTCGCTGTTAAGGGAATCACGATTGAGAAGATGCCTCGGATGACTTATCATCATGCAATGACCCTTTATGGTAACGATAAACCGGATATTCGTTTCGGGATGCAGTTTGTAGAATTGACGGCAATCACTCAAGGTAAAGGCTTCAAAGTATTTGATGAAGCAGAATTAGTGGTCGGTATCTGTGTCAGCGGTGCTGCTGACTATACCCGTAAGCAACTTGACGAACTGACGGACTTTGTTAAGCGTCCTCAAGTCGGGGCTACCGGAATGATTTACCTCCGCCACAATACCGATGGTACATTGAAGTCATCCGTGGATAAATTCTTCAACGAAGATGAATTAAACAAGTGGTCTGCCGCCTTCGATTCCAAGCCTGGCGATTTAATTCTCGTACTTGCCGGCACGGCTGCTAAAACCCGTAAGGCACTCTCCGAACTCCGCCTCGAAATGGGCAATCGGATGAACCTCCGTGATAAGAATACCTTCGCGCCTCTCTGGGTCCTCGACTTCCCTTCCTTTGAATGGAATGAAGATAGCAAACGCTGGCACGCGATGCACCATCCCTTTACCTCCCCTAAGCCAGAGGATATTCCTCAACTCGATACCGAAACCGGAAATGTCCGTGCCAATGCCTACGACTTGGTGATTAATGGTGTAGAAATCGGGGGCGGTTCTATCCGCATCCACAACAAAGAGTTGCAAGCCAAGATCTTTAAGATCCTTGGCTTCAGCGAAGAAGATGCTCAAGCCCAGTTTGGCTTCCTGATGAATGCCTTTGAATATGGTGCGCCTCCGCATGGTGGCATTGCCTTTGGTTTTGATCGCCTTGTTTCTTTGTTTGGCGGCAGCGATTCCATCCGCGATTACATTGCCTTCCCCAAGAATAATTCCGGTCGCGATGTGATGATAGATGCCCCTTCCACCATCTCCGAAATGCAGTTGAAAGAACTTGCCATCCAATTAAGGGATAAGTAATAGGTTCTTCATCAAAATTTTGGCGGATTCAGGGGTTATAACCTCAAATAAGATGTTTTCGGCAAACATTAAGATGTTCATGTATCAACATTAAGATGTTCGTGGCAAACTTGAAGATGTTTTACACACGGATTAAGATGTTCGTGGCAAACTTGAAGATGTTTTACACACAGATTAAGATGTTCGTGGCAAACTTAAAGATGTTCTACACACACATCTCTCATCGAGGTAGGTTTCCCGTTATAAAAGTAGGTTTTTAGGCATTAAAAAGAAAGATTTTCATTGGATGACATTTGGAAACTCCCTTAAAAAACTTTGTATCGGTCAGGATACATGCCCAATTTTCACTAATTTGAGAATACCTTCTTC
Organism: uncultured Bacteroidota bacterium; assembly: GCA_903844645.1. Taxonomy (GTDB): domain Bacteria; phylum Bacteroidota; class Bacteroidia; order AKYH767-A; family JABDAW01; genus JABDAW01. The sequence goes on along the minus strand of CAIMUP010000085.1, from coordinate 2,494 downwards.
AGCCATCGCGGCAGGATGATGACTCCGATCAGGATGTACGGATAATAACTCACCAAGCGCCATACGAAGCCGAGCGTGGAGGACAAGCCGGCAGGGATAAATTCGCCAAGAAAGTTGTTGAAGATGATTTCTGCCACGCCGCTACCGCCCGGTGTGGGGCTTGCCAGCATAATGATGCCCATCACCACTTGGCGGGCATAGACGATGAAGTTTTCTACCGGAACTATCTGATGCGAAGCCGCCAATACATTGCCCAGATGCACGTCGTGGAAGGCGATGATAATGCAATTCACAATCGTATATCGCGCGGTCCAGGTAATAAAAGTCGCCCCGAAAGAATTAAACCAATACCAAAAGTTCTTGGTCGTTAATTCGTCAGAAGCGATGATGAGTTGATTGCCCGTTTCCATAGCACTCGGTCTCCATCTTTTTAAGAAGGGGAGGGAGAATATTTTGATTAATAATTTCTTCACCGACCTCGGATTAATGAAGAGGGCATAGGCGATCAGCAGTTTGTAAGCCACGATGCAGAAGTAAACGAGCCAAAAGAAATAGTAGAGGTCTTTACCATAAGTAAGCGATTGGATGGAGTCGGGATTGACGGTGGAGAAGAGGTTTTCTTTACCCGCCATCCAATACACTATCGGGGCGACGAGTGCGAAGAAAACGCCATCGAGGAATGAAGTGAGCATTACGGCGGTGATAGATTTGCCCATGTTTACCTTCTCTCTATTCAGGATAAAGATGGCGAAGACGAAGCCGCCACCAAGGAGGGCTGGCATCACTGCCGATGCGAATTCCCAAAGCATAATGACCGAAAAGGATGCGCTCCAATTGAGTTCGTATTCTGTAAGGACGCGGATGCGAATCATATAAAAGAAATCGCGGACCACCATGCTCATCAGCGTGATGAACAGCCAGAAAGTGGAATACCAAGACCAATTGATGGAGGAGATGGTTTCTTTGTAAGTTACCTTGATGAAGTTGCCGTTGCCTTCTTTTGCTGGGAAGAATTCATCGGGTTGTTGGTAGCCGTCTTTATTTTTATCGAGCCATTCGTATTGTCCTTTTCCGGGTTCTGATTTGATGAAGATAGGTTTCGAGAAGCCTGAAATAATCAACCATGCTGTAACTCCAAGCCCGATAATGATCGGGAGCATGATGCGCCGAACGCGGAAGGTTTTGAGAATGTCTTTTGCCTGTAATTCCATGATGAATTATTCTGTTCCGTTTTGCAGCCAGAAGTTATTAAACCCTGTGCCGAGGATTAAAAGGATGATTCGTTCTTGCAACATTTCCAGGATGGCGAGGAAGTTGAAGATGGCTTGGATGCGGTCTTTGCTTTCGATTAGAATATCTATGAAAGAGACTTTGTCGTGCTTTTTGATCTTCTCTAAGATGTATTTCTTTTGTCCATCCATGGTATAAAGCGGGGCTTCGACGGAATGAAAGACGGTATCTTTAGAGGTTTTGAAACGCTCCATCACCTTCTCGAAGGTGGTCATTAATTTGAACATGGTGAGGGCATTTAATTCTTCGGCGTAGGAGGAATCGAGGGTGATATGTTCGAGTTCATGCTTGATGTTTCCTCGGTTGAATTTCATCATTCGTTCTTCTTCCAATAGTTTAAAATCTTCGGAGGCGGTCTTGAATCGTTTGTAGGCGATGAGTTGTTCGATGAGGTCGGTTCGGGGGTCGAAACCTTCTTCCAAACCGGCTTCGTAGCGAGGGAGGAGCATCTTTGCTTTGATGCTCATGAGGGTAGCTGCGACGAGGATAAACTCGCTTGCTACTTCGATATTCAAGGACTGCATCTGGTGGATATAATTCAGGAAGTCCTTCGTAATTTTAGCGATGGGGATGTTCTGAATATCTAGTTCATCCCTCTCAATGAAGAACAAAAGCAGGTCGAAGGGACCCTCAAATTGAGGGAGCTTTATTTCAAAGTTTTGTGCGGAATTTGTCATACTATTTCAGTTAGCAAAGAAACTAAAAAATAGATTAATCAAATACGATTCGTAGTTTTGCGCATCCAAAACAGAAATTATGGCAAGAATTAAGGTGGACCTCCACGATATTTACAACGACAGCAAGGCGATAGATAAGGCGTTAAAAGATGCCTTCGAGGAGGCGATTGAGAAGAAGATTAAGGAGATAGAAATTATTCCCGGGAAGGGCAGCGGGGCATTGCGGAAGAAGGTGAACCGGTTTTTGCAGATGCCCCACATCAAGCCGTTGTATCATCGGATCGAGAATGACAGCAAGAATTTCGGGCGGTTGTTTGTTTATTTCAAATTCCCGAAATAGAAATTCCTGTTCGCAGGAGAAATACGGCTGTTGATTGGGGAAATACGGCTGTTGATTGGGGAAATACTGCTGTTGATTGGGGAAATACGGTTGTTGATTGGGGAAATACGGTTGTTGATTGGGGAAATACGGCTGTTGATTGGGAAAATACGGCTGTTGATTGTGGAAACATGGACGTAGATTGTAG
>CAIMUP010000084.1 GCA_903844645.1 uncultured Bacteroidota bacterium | reverse complement strand
CATACCACTTACCCAAAAGGACATACCATTTACCCAAAAGGACATACCATTTACCCAAAAGGACATACCATTTACCCAAATGGACATACCATTTACCCAAAAGGACATACCATTTACCCAAATGGACATACCATTTACCCAAATGGTCATACCACTTACCCAAATGGTCATACCACTTACCCAAAAGGACATACCATTTACCCAAATGGACCTTCATCTTGGGTAAGATGATGAAAATGTTGCCTAAGACAGTCAAAATATCGGAAATTAAGACTAATTTAATAAAGAAAAGTAGTTTAATCAAACAATAAAATGATGAGTAATTTAAAAAAAGGTCAGGCGGTTCCCCTTGTAAGGGTCGAGCCAACGGTGAAAAAGGAAGCTCAAGTTGAGATAGCTTCTGAAGGTTCGATAAACGAACTGAAAGGTACAATCAAATCCCTTACCGATAATCGCAAAGGGGCGAGTGTTTGTAAGGACGCTTGTACTTATTGGGGATAATGACGAACGAGGTCTTATATCTTACGACTTATAAATCACAAGTCCACCAGTTCATATTCATCAAGACGATGGAGGTCAATAAAAGTTACGTTCTTATTCTTACCATGGATGGTCGAGAACTTAGCACCCACCACCATTTCAGTAGCTTTGTAAGAGCTTCTGGAATAGACGGTCTGGCTGAAACTATCATCGAATGCTTTCATCAAAATCGTTACCTCGGCTTCCGCTTTTATTAAGTCCTCATGGGTAATATTATAGAACGGACTTTCCTCATCAATAGGATGCACAATAGTCCAGCTCGAGGGCAAAAAATTGATCTTCGAGCGTTCTAATTTCAAGGTATTAAAAGTCCTGACCACCTTATCATTCACCACGGTATTGCAGGAGAAAACCACCTGCGCCTCAATCTCTATCAAAGCATTCCTCCGCCCATTAGCAAGCCGAAACATATAACCCGTATGGTCGCGATAAGGAGCAATGATAGAATGATGGCTATAGATAATTTTCGCCACCGGACGGGAGAACCGACCATAGAGAAGCCCCGTAGCAAAGGCAAACCCGAGCAACCCAAACATGGATTCGGCAGCCGCTATCGTGTTCGCAAAAACACCCTGCGGATTCATCTTTCCATAGCCCACCGTAGTAATAGTTTGGGCACTGAAAAAGAAGGCATCAGAGAACTTACCGAGGTATGAAATGCCCGTAGTACCTTCCAGTTGGTCGGTACCGGCAATAAGATACAGCATTGCAAAAAGCAGATTCGCAAGGACATAAAATGCAAGGACAAGCAAGCTGAATTTAGTCCACGACATGGTGATAAGGGAATGATAAATATTGACAGTCCAACCATCCTTCAAACCCCTTCTCTCGATGTTGAAAGAGCCATCCTGGTTCAGCAATCGAGAGCCACCGGCAGCAGCACCCGTCCCGAAACCAAGGTCTTTGAATTCTTCTTCTTTAGCCACAGTATGCAGGTATACTTATTAATGTTGGATAACGATTTTTACCACCACCGTTTGGTAAGTGTTGAGAACAACCTTCCCGAAATACACTCCGTTCGTAAGGTGTGAACTATCTAGGGTCATGGTGCTAGAAGTAGCCATGTTAGTAGCCTTTCGGACTTCCTGCCCTAATATATCCATTACTTGAATTGATGAAATAGTAAGGTTGTTTCCAATAACTTTGATGGATAATTCATTGGCAGAAGGATTCGGAAAAACAGAGACATAAGGCTGTACATTACTGCGGTCGTGTGTGCCGAGATAATCAGTAGTAACATATAGGTTCACGCCACCCAATTGGTTTCCGGTGATGATATCCATCTTGCCATCACCATCAATATCTGCACCGAAAACTGTTACTCGAGTACCGTCAAATTCATTCATGGTATTGACGTTGAAGATACTATCCACCAAGTGAAAATTACCGGTAAGGTTGCCATCAATATTGTTGTAATAATATATTCTTCCACGCTCACTACCTACCATCAGCTTGTAAGAACCAGCACTGTCAAACATAAACGGTTGAGAATATCCGGTACTGTATTGACGTACATTTACACCGCCAAAGTTAGCGGTTATCGAATCGAAATGTGGGACGGTAGCAGTGCCTGTATTTTTATAATAACTCAATTTTCCGCCTCTGTTTCCAATCACTAAATCCAACAAGCCATCGCGGTTAACATCAATCAATTGCGGGGTAGCATATTGGTCAACATGAATGTTTTGATATAACCGAACGGGAGCATCATAAGCAACCGGAAAGCCCGTGGCTGCAGTATCTTTGAAGAACATAAGATACCCTGAAGTATCACTTGAAATCATGTCTGGCTTGCCATCGCCATCAATATCTCCGAAGGTAGGATAGACACCTTGGTTAAGAACCAACGATTCGATGTTGGCAAAATCTTTAGTTATCAAGTTGTATGCAGGATGTGTGGCAGTGCCTATATTTTTAAACAATGATAAACTGCTTCTGTAGTTGCCCGTGGTATCATAGTATCCATAATTCCCGATGATTAAATCCATCAATCCATCGTGGTCATAATCGAAAAATACAGGCATGGAGTTCTGTCCCACTTCTATCATTTGATCTTGTAAAAAGGAGGTAGTTTGAAATTTAAAATCAGGAATACTTTCATTCGCCATGTTCTTATAATACCAGCAACCATGCGTGTTTTCGGAGTTGCCGGCAGAGTTCGGTGCACAGATTAAATCCCGAATACCATCGTTATTCACATCCACATAAAAGCAGGCAGGAAAGTTATGAATATAGACAGGTGTATCGCTTTGCGGGTAATGACAATCTTGAGAAATAATGTTCGCTGCGAGGTTCGTTCCGTTGTTATACAAACCATCAACGGTGCTGGATGAAATATCCCCGACAATCATCTCTTTAGCGTTGTCTCCCGTTAATTCCAGAGCCAATAAACAGCCTCCTGTATGCTTCATTCTTGCTGTAGAATCATAAGGATCTAATCGGCAGGACAGCCCTAATTGAAAGCAATTTAAACTACCATTAGTCCCGCAGTTGCCCCAGCAGGTCAGTTGTGTTTTAAAGTTAATGCTATCGCAAGTTCCGAAATAATCCATGCTCATATTTTGATGCAGTTGAATGATATTTCCCAGGTTGGCGAAGGATAAAATATCAATGTCTCCATCGCCATCCATATCCACCATAGTTGGAAGATTGATAGGGCTGACATATAAATTAGGATGGAGGGTATCCCACAGGGTATGGATAGTAGATTTAATCAGCGTGAATTGCAGCCCGTCTGTTGAGTTGTAATCATTCCTGAAAAGAGATACGCCGCCGCCGCCATATTTTATATCATAAGTATATAAATCTGCCTTGCCATCGCAGTTGTAATCCGCTAACAACGCCCATTCCTGCATATCTTGAGGAAACTTCCGCTGATATTCCGGAGCATACCGATAGCTCACTTTATTCGCCGTTCCTTGGTTGATAAAAGTAATCACTTTGTTGGCATCACGATCGAAAACAAACAGGTCTTTAATGCCATCGCCATTCAAATCTATGGAAGAGAACTGGGGGCAATTAAAACCGCCTGCCCAGGGCAATGCAAGCGTGTCGCCATTCACGAGAACAGGGATGTTATCATTAAAATAAAAGTGGTATTGCGCATGGGCAGCCACACAATTCAGCAGCGCAAAAATGAGGGTATAGATTTTATTTTTCATCATCTAATTTTATTAACCTAAATACACGGAATCTTCGGTTTCATTCAGCTCGACAAAGATATGTTCTTGCAAAGTGGTGGATAGCGAAATGCCTGCGAAATCGGGGCTTACGGGATACCTCTTATGATTTCGATTAACCAATACCACGATGCGGAGCTTCTTCAAATTCATCTCTAAAAAAGGCTTCATCGAAAAAATCAACGTCTTGCCAGAATTCAAAACATCATCCACCAAAATCACCACTTTGCCCGCTAATTCCAAATTATTATCTGACAATTTTGCCTCCTCTTTCAATGGATTTTCTTTGTCCAATACCACCTCAATCAAGGTGATCTTCAGCCCGCAAATTCCCTCTAAAGCAGCCACCAATCGCCGCGCAAATTTGTAGCCGCCCGGGGCGATGCCAGCGATGATTAATTCCTTTTCGTCAAAATTATCTTCATAAATTTGATATGCCAAGCGGTTCACCTTTTGCTGAATCTGCAAATGATTTAAGATAAGCGTTTTTTCCATAGTCGTTCCGTCGTTTTAATTTTATGGATGCAAAAGTAGGGAAAAAGCGGAATATGACTGAAAAAAAGTGTGCGTGTTTTCAGAAAAGCAGTTGTGATTTTCGGAAAAGCAGTTGTGATTTTCGGAAAAGCAGTTGTGATTTTCGGAAAAGCAGTTGTGGTTTTCAGAAAAGCAGTTGTGGTTTTCAGAAAAGCAGTTGTGGTTTTCAGAAAAGCAGATGTGCTTTTCAAGGTTTTGGAGGTCGTTTTAGGGGTATTTAACGATAGAAACAGGGGTCAATCCCAACGGCTGCGTGGGTTTCTATTAGTAATTCTGGAAATGGAGGTGAACATCGGAGTCTTCACAGGAATTCCTCGAGGGAGGTCATTGGGGATGAAATTTCTGCCCGCAAATTCCCCGAAAACTTAATTCCCAATGAAAAACCGACCTGTTTTCAGGGTACTATTTCCGCTTTTTATCGAATAAAAATAGATGCCATTCTTCAAGCCTGATTGATTAATTTTTAAGTTTCCTTTCGAATTCGGCAAAGGGTAGGTGGCGATATTTTTACCGTTAATATCTGTCACGATTAATTCCCCGAAATTCTGATTTTGAAGATCGTATTCTACCTCGAAGCAGCCATTATTTGGATTTGGGAATAGGGCAGAGGAGGCACTGTTTTGGGTAATATCAGGGATGCCGGAAGTGCTGTCGCAAGAGAAGCGGTAAAAATCTTTCGTCCTTCCATTTGCATCCCAACCAGTGCCGATGTATGCCATATTATTCACCGTAAAAGCAACGGCACTGCGCCTTCCCGTCCCCGGGAAATGGTTTTGGAAAGTCCAGCTATTCGAGGTCGGGTCGTATCGCCAAAAATCTTGACGGTAGGTGGAATTTAAGTCCTCGCCCAAGCCCACATATCCATAATTACAAACCGAAAAAGCAACCGAACCAAAGCGAGGCGTACCCCCGAAATCGGCTTCCTGCGTCCATGCATTCCCTATCGGATCGTACTTCCAAAAATCGTTGTAGTATGTGGAATCATCAATGCCCAAACCCATGTATCCGTAACCATTCAGGGAGAATGCCACTGCCCCAAAGCGTGGATTTGGAAGGGTATTGCCGGGGGTGCGGATAGCGAAGGTGTCAGAGGACATGGAGTAGTGCATCAAATCATTATAATATACCGATGCGCCGCCAACTCCGGTGGTAATATAACCCAAATCGCCGATAGCGAAAGCGACAGCTTCGGTGCGGGCAGGGAAGGATCCCAGCCAATTACCTACGACATAAAACCAGCTATCTACGGCAGGGTTGTAGCGGAATAAATCTCCTTTAAAATAACTCGAATCGTAGCCTGAACCGACATATCCGAAGGAATTATTGGAGAAGGCGATGGGGGAGGTTCTGCCGCCTAACGGAAAGGGATGGATGGTGCTCCAAGTATCGGTTGCGGGGTAATAATTCCAGAAATCGGTGGGCATTCCGGTAGAGTCGCCACCTAAGCCGACATACCCGAGGGTATCTATCGAAAAGGCTGTGGCGAATTGTCGGGCAGAGCCACCGAAATCGGCAACGCGAGTCCAAAATCCAAGGTTATTGGAGGCGATGGTCGCGGTATTAAAAAGGAATGAAAGCATCAGTGCGAGAACTGTTATTGCTTTTGAATGAAATGTGCGCATATAATATATTGTATAATTAAGGACTGTTATTGTGGGCGTAAAATTAGCTAAAAATTGAAACATTAAACAAGAGGGACGGAATTTGAATGGCAAGGAAAGCCATTTTCCTCACAAGGAAAGCCATTTTCCTCGCAAGGAAAGCCATTTTCCTCACAAGGAAAGTCATTTTCTTCACAAGGAAAGTCATTTTCCTCACAAGGAAAGTCATTTTCCTCACAAGGAAAACCATTTTCTTCATAAGGAAAACCATTTTCCTCACAAGGAAAGTCATTTTCTTCATAAGGAAAGTCATTTTCCTCATAAGGAAAGTCATTTTTCGTCACATACTTTTTTGGGTCGGCAGGTTTTAATTGGGAGATTCCAACAAGTCGTTGTTAATAAAAACATCGGAAGCGATTTTTGATGTATCAAATTTTCCGTATGTTTGCAAAGTGGAAAAAATGGCAGGTTCGCCGATAGAAATTGGAATGGCATATAAGTTGTAAAGGAAAAGAAAAATAAATAAAAGATTATGGAAGCAAAATTTTCACCAAGAGTAAAAGATGTGATCACCTTCAGCCGTGAGGAGGCACTGCGTTTGGGGCATGATTTTATTGGTACAGAACACCTGTTGCTGGGGCTGATTCGTGAAGGCGAGGGCTTGGCAATAAAGATTTTGAAGGATCTGGAAATTGATCCCGTAGAGTTGAGGAAAACGGTTGAAGGGTCTATCAAAGGGACAACTTCGACGATTAAGAATTTGAATAATATCCCTCTCACTAAGCAGGCAGAGAAGGCTCTGAAGATTACTTTTTTGGAGGCTAAGTTGTTTAAAAGTGAAGTCATCGGGACAGAGCATCTGTTGCTGTCCATCCTCAAGGATGATGACAATGTCGCAGCGCAGATTCTGAACAAACACGGTATTACTTATGATACCTTTAAGGAAGAAGTAGAGGGTGCAGTGCCAGACGTAACTGCCGAAGCGACGCAGAACTCGGATGATGATCCGTACGAAAAGGGCGATGAAAGCGGCGGTAATTTTGGAGCTACCAAGAAGCCTACCGATCCTAAATCGAAGACGCCTGTATTGGATAATTTCGGTCGTGATTTAACGAAGGCTGCTGAAGAAGGAAAGCTAGATCCTATTGTTGGGCGGGAGAAAGAGATTGAAAGAGTTTCGCAGATATTGAGTCGGAGGAAGAAGAATAATCCTATTTTGATTGGCGAGCCAGGAGTTGGGAAGTCCGCCATTGCAGAGGGTTTGGCGTTGCGTATTGTGCAAAGGAAGGTTTCAAGAGTATTGTTTAATAAGAGAATTGTGACGCTCGATTTAGCATCCCTTGTTGCCGGAACTAAGTATCGCGGACAGTTCGAGGAGCGGATGAAGGCGGTGATGAATGAATTGGAAAAATCTCCTGATGTTATCTTGTTCATTGACGAGATTCATACCATCATCGGAGCTGGTGGTGCATCTGGTTCTCTGGATGCTTCAAACATGTTCAAACCTGCTTTGGCACGTGGAGAAATTCAATGTATCGGTGCTACAACTTTGGATGAATATCGTCAGTATATTGAGAAGGATGGCGCTTTGGACAGACGTTTCCAAAGAGTGTTAGTTGAGCCTACGTCCATTGATGAAACGATTGAGATTTTGAACAACATCAAAGATAAATACGAAGAGCATCACAATGTTACTTATACCCCAGAAGCCATCAAGGCTTGCGTTACTTTGACTGCGAGATATATCACCGATAGATTCTTGCCTGATAAAGCGATTGATGCTTTGGATGAATCAGGTTCTCGAGTGCATATTTCTAACATTCATGTTCCCCAAAACATCATTGATGTTGAAGCAAAGATTGCTGACATTAAAGTTGAAAAGAACAAAGTTGTCAGGAGTCAAAAGTATGAAGAAGCTGCTCGTTTGCGTGATACTGAAAAGTCTTTACTGGAGCAATTGGATGCAGCAAAGAAGGCTTGGGAAGAGGATACCAAGACTCAACGTTTTGAGGTTACCGAGTCAAATGTGTCAGATGTAGTTTCTATGATGACTGGTATTCCGGTTAATAGAATTGCACAGTCAGAGATTAATCGTTTGGTGAATATGCCTGAATTGATTCAGGGAAAAGTTATCGGACAAGAAGATGCTATCAAGAAAGTTGTGAAAGCAATTCAAAGGAACCGTGCAGGTTTGAAGGATCCTAATAAACCGATTGGTACTTTTATTTTCTTGGGTCCTACGGGTGTTGGAAAGACAGAATTGGCAAAGGTTATTGCGAAATATTTATTCGACAGCGATGATGCTCTTATCAGAATTGACATGAGCGAATACATGGAGAAGTTCGCCATTTCTCGCTTGGTTGGCGCGCCTCCGGGATATGTTGGTTATGAAGAAGGTGGACAATTAACCGAGAAAGTTCGTCGTAAACCATATTCTGTTGTGTTGTTGGATGAGATTGAAAAAGCACATCCTGATGTCTTTAATATCTTATTGCAAGTGCTGGATGACGGGCAATTAACCGATAGTCTTGGTCGTAAAGTGGACTTCAAGAATACGATTGTTATTATGACTTCTAACATCGGCTCTCGTCAATTGAAGGACTTCGGAGCAGGTGTCGGATTCAATACCAATGCCAAGCAAAGCCGCAGTGACGACAATGCTCGTAGTGTTATCGAAGGTGCTTTGAAGAAATCTTTCTCTCCTGAATTTTTGAATCGTATTGACGACGTCGTTATCTTCGGATCATTGACCAGAGAGGATATCCACAAGATTATTGACTTGGAATTGGTGCATTTATTTAAACGCATTACTGACATTGGTTATGTTTTGAAATTAACCGATGAAGCCAAAGATTTCATTGCCGACAAAGGCTTCGATCCCAACTTCGGTGCGCGTCCTTTGAAACGTGCTATTCAGAAATATTTGGAGGATCCGTTGGCAGAGGAAATTATTAAAGGGACTCTCGTGGAGGGCGATACTCTGGAGATTGCGCTGGACATTGAAGAAAGTATTCTTAAAATAAATGTCGTAAAAGTTCTGGTGGAACTCCCTCCACTCCCTCCAAAACCTCCTAAAAAGAAAAAAGAGGAGAAGAAGGATGAATAATCTGATAAAATTAAAGAGGCTGTTCTTAATTGAGCAGCCTTTTTTTATATCATAAGATTTGATTTATCAGAATACAAGCTCATATTATTTTAAGCTCCTCATTTCTGGGACTTCGATTTCATTAATAATAGGATTTTTTATCCCAAAAATGGCTTTAAGGGAACGAAAACTCGATTCCTTTCTGGAAGAAATCAAGTGAAGACACATAGAAATCAAGTGAAGGCACGAAGAAATCAAGTGAAGACATGAAGAAATCAAGTGAAATCTTGGAGAAAGTAAACCGCATTTTAGCCTTTGAAACCCGTTTTTAAGTGTAAAACCGCTCCCTCCCCATGAATTAAATGGGGAAGCCGCCGCGAGGGATGCCTTATATATAGGAGTGCGGTCTAAAACCATCAGCTTAATATCTGGTAGTGATTTTCTCCTTCCCGTTTAATAACCGAGAACAACTAACCGGCTGCCCGTTCGGGGAGTCACGATGATAAAATTTGGAGTTGAAGTGAAGGAAAAGAGCGATTATTTTATCCAACATTATTGGGCATAAATTTTTGTTTGCAGGGCGAATTCACGAAAATTAATTTGGAAATGGGCAGTGTTAATCAGCACTATTGGTACTATTCTTTTTTTAATATGTATCTTTGGAAAGTTAAAAATAAAATTAAAGGTCTAAATTATTAATCAATAAAAAGTATTACCATGTCAAAAGCAACAAAATTTGAGTATGTAGATATTGAGGAGATGAAAAACTTCCCTCTTATCGAAGTGAAAGACATCGGTGGATTCGTCAGGCTGGCGGATTCGCTCCATTCCAAAATTGTCTTCAAAACAGAGTCACCAACCGGTGATGCAGCACAACAACCGACCTCTGAATTTCTCATTCTCGGGCAAAATGTATGTTTCAAGCTGAACAGCGCGAACTACAAAAATCTGGATGATTATGAGGATGCCGTAAGCAAACAATTCCCCAATTCGGTGGACTATTACGAGGCTCGGAAAGGAAGTTTCTTTTCCTATAAAGAGTTTGATGATTGCCGACGAACGGGTATTGTGGATAGGACAATTTATCAGAAGGCGGCGAAGTTGGGCTTCGTAGATAACTATGATAAATTCAAGGAAAAAGTGGAGAAAAACAAGAACACTTTGCCTTCTATTTATACCCCTGAAAAGTTTGATACCTCGATGAAGATTTACGAGTTTGCAATTTCAAAAGGTTTCAAAGATTACGGCGATTTCGACAAGGCTTTTTTCTTGGGCTTCACTGATCAATTTACCTATGACGAAGCTAAATCAAAGGGCTTTACCTATGCTGAAGATTATTTCGCAGCAGTGAAAATGGGCTTCGGTTCTCTCAAAGAATTCCAAGAGGCAAAGCATCATAAAATGACGAGCAAATTTGAATACGATAAATACAACCAGTTGAAGAATCTTTCCAGCAATGGCTCAAGAGGTTTCGATGAGATTCAATTATTGAAAGCCTTGAAAGCACATGAATCCAAGAAATTGCCTTTGAAGAAAATTAAAGAACTAATTGCCTCGGTTCAAGAAGAATTCAAGTTCGAAAAGGATGGTAAAAAAGCCTTGCCGGAGTGGTACACGCAGCGAATAAATACAGAAGAAAATTTAATACTTTTTTTATCCACCGACAAGGAATTAAAGGATGTCGGTTTTTATGACAAAGAGGGTGAATATTTCGAGGTATCAAGAATTTCTTCCGACATTATTTATTTGGATGGAAGCAACGTAGCCTACAATTCTGCAAACAGAGAGGATAAAAACAAGCCGAAACTAAAGAACATTAAATTAGTCGCCGAAGAACTAATTAAACTTCGTTTCAAAGAAATCCGCGTCATTGCGGATGCTTCGTTAAGGCATAAATTGGAGGATAAAAACAACCTTGATGATTTGAAGAAAATTGTGAAGTATATGGAGTCGCCAGCGAATACTTCTGCTGATGAATTTTTGTTGGAATCGTTGAAGAAAGACAAGTGTTATATAATCTCCAATGACACCTATCGTGAGTGGAAAATTAAGGATGTATGGGTCGCCGAGAATATTGACCAGTTGCGGATTCCGTTTATGATTGATTCAGGAAAAGTTACTCTATCTGGTATTGATAGGTTGGTTAAGGCAGACTAATTCTAGATAAATTTTTTAATAAAAAAAGCGATGAATATTCATCGCTTTTTTTATTAAAAGGGCACTTCTCTTATTAATTTTTCTGGATTAAAGCTACTGCATAAGCCGAAATACCCTCTTCGCTGCCTACGAACCCTAATTTTTCAGTAGTGGTCGCCTTGATAGAAAGTTGGTCTTGAGAAATATTCAAAACAGAGGTGAGTATCTCAATCATTAGCGGAATAAATGGGTTAATCTTAGGACTTTGAAGGCAAATGGTGCAGTCAATATTCCCTATTTCATAACCCTTATTATTCAACAAATCAATGACATCCTTCAACAGAATCTTGCTGTCAATACCTTTGTATTCTTTGACGGTATCGGGGAAGTGAAACCCAATATCACGAAGGTTTGCAGCACCTAATAGCGCATCACAAATAGCATGAATCAAAACATCTGCATCAGAATGCCCCAATGCCCCTTTAGTATGAGGAATCATTATGCCGCCTAACCAAAACTCCAAGCCATCTTTGAGCTGATGGACATCATATCCAAAACCAACTCTGATTTGCATTAGTTGGTAGCGTCTTTAACGTCTTTGTTGTCTTTATTCTTTGCGGAATCGAAGTCGAAAAGCAAAGTGAAGCGGAGTGTATTTTCCAACGGATTCCTTTGCGCAGTAGGAATAAGATAAGCGAAATCTAAGCCAAAAACGCTGTATTTTAATCCGGCTCCAACGGTGAAAAATTGTCTTCCTCCTTTTGAATTAGGCTCATAAAAATAACCTGTACGAACGGCAAATTGTTTGTCGTACCAATACTCTAAACCTATTGCTATATCGAATTCTTTCATTTGTTCTTTGAAGCCGCCTGGTGCATCATAAAAGGATTGAATTATTCCTTGTGGAACGGAAACATCAGGACTCTTTCCTGCCAAAACAACAGGCTTTTTGGTTACAGGGTCAATGGCGGTGGCACCATTGGAATCTAATTCATAAATAGGGGGGGTGGGGACTAATAATTTATCAAAATCAAAGGTGAAACAAAGGGTATTATATTCATCCAAATTCATTTTCAAAGCAGGACCAATTTTCAACATGGTAGGGATGAAATCGGTGTGTCCGGTTTGGGTGTAGGAAACCTTTGACCCGATGTTTGAAATATTAGCTCCGGCAGTGAATATAGAGCCTTTGCCGCCCCACGAAACTTCGCGGTGATAAAACATAGAAATATCAGCAGCCACGGAGGTTCCGGGATGCGATTCATTACCTGCAACGGCGAAGCCTCCGGTAAGATTTGAATAGATATACCGAAGCGCAACTCCGCCCGAAAAATTCTCTCCCAACTTGCGAGAATAGGCTAAATCAAGAGAAAACTCATTAGGTTTAAATTGCCCTATTTCAGTGCCGACAACATCGGTAAAGGTGATATCTCCCAATGAAAAATACCGCATCGAAATAGCCAATGCCTGTTGCTCATTAAATTTTTTGTAAAAGGATAAATATGCCAAATTAATATCCGGAACCAAAGCCCTCAACCAAGGCGTGTAAGACAGTCCGAAGCCCATATCTTTCTCCGAAAAAGCCAACTTCGCAGGATTCCAATGGATGGAATTAGCATCCGTCGAAATGGCAACTCCGGCATCACCCATACCGCCGGAACGGGCATCAGGGGCAATTTCTAAAAAAGGAACCGCCGTCGTGATTACATTTAAGTAATTCGAAGCTCCCGTTAACTGGCTTACTGTGAGGTTGTTCCCAGCTTGCGCTACGTTGAAAACGCCTGCTATTATCAGGCAAAGCAAATATCTATTCATCATTTTTTTTGTATAAGTTTTTAGAAATATCCGAACGCAAATATAGATTATTTATTATTAATAAAAACAACACCCTTTTCATTTCGCAAAAAAACACCCCCATTTCCCGCCCCTCGCCTTCTTATTATCAATGAAAACGCCTCTTATATAAGGTATGTTTTGAAACCATATTATTCGAATTATTTTAATATCAGACCTCTTTCATAATTAAATTATGGCGCGACCCCTCGCGCAGTGGTACCCAATAGTTCCCAAAACCAATTAATTCCGAGTAACCTTACAAGAGCTACGTACATATCAGGATGCTTGACCAGATCTACACGTGTACAATTTCCTCCTGTAACTGTGTCGGAGGCATTGTTCCGTGTACTATTGCCCGACACAGTTGTGTTTGCCAAATCTACACGTGTAGAACGCTTCCAGTAGTTATGTTTGCCAATACTACACGTGTACTATTGCCCGACACAACTGTGTTTGCCAATTCTACACGTGTAGTATTGGCAAACACAGTTACTTTTGAAGAAGTACACGTGTAGAACTGCCCGACACAGTTGTGTTTGCCAATACTACACGTGTAGATTTGGAATCGGGATTTATTTCCCCCGATTCCCGCCCTTGGATTCCTCCAAAAACTGGTGTTTTTCGGGGAAATAATGAACACCCGAAAGGCGACCCTTTTAGATTTAATACCTTTTAATGGAGTTAATACTGCTCGTTGTCGTTCGGGAAATCTTTCGATTTTACATCCTCGATGTATTTGGAAACGGCTCCCTTTATTTCATCAAACAAATTAAGATATCGCCTCAAAAAGCGAGGATGAAATTCTTGGGTAATGCCTAACATATCATGCAAAACCAAGACCTGCCCATCCACACCATTCCCCGCTCCGATGCCGATAATCGGAATCTTTAAAACAGAGGCAACTTTGGTGGCGAGGTCAGCCGGAATTTTTTCTAATACGATGGAAAAACATCCAATGTCTTCCAATAATTGGGCATCTTCGATGAGCTTTTTCGCCTCATCCACTTCCTTGGCTCTTACGGCATAAGTCCCGAATTTATAGATGCTTTGCGGCGTTAATCCGAGATGCCCCATGACGGGAACGCCGGCAGATAAAATCCGTTCGATAGAATCTTTTACCTCCTTCCCGCCCTCTAATTTTATGGCATGAGCACCCGATTCTTTCATGATGCGAATCGTGGTTTTCAAAGCCTCTTTGGAGTCGCCTTGGTAAGAACCAAATGGCAAATCCACCACGACCAAAGCCCTGCTCACACCGCGAACTACGGAGGAGGCATGGTAGATCATTTGGTCGAGGGTGATAGGCAAAGTTGTTTCATGCCCCGCCATCACATTGGAGGCTGAATCGCCAACTAATAAAACATCAATGCCGGCAGCATCGAGTATCTTCGCCAAGGAATAATCGTAGGCGGTGAGCATCGAGATTTTCTCTCCTTTCAACTTCATCTCTTGCAGGACATGAGTGGTTACTTTTTTTACATCAAGATGGATAGACATGGTCGTTTATTTTATAGGGATTACAGTTTTTTTATTGTTAATTCCGGTGCTGTCTTTTGCAGGCTTAGCGGGAGGAGTTGCAGGCTTCACAGGGGCGGCAGGTTTGGGCGGAACGGGCTTGTATTTATTGTATAATGTCCGGTAATACACCACCGAATCTTTCAATACTTTATTGCTGCGGGTAAGCATATCGTTCTGCACCTTTTCGTTCTTGGCAGAGTTGGTGAGAGTGATGATAATATCGGCATTCTCGTTGCCCTCCAGCACCTCTTGTATCTTGCGGTAGGAGTACATTAATTTCTTCAGAGAATCATTCACGGCGTTGGCTGCCTCTACTTGATTTTGTAATAATTTTACCACTTTTTCGCTCACCATTTTGGAGGTATCTTTAGGAGTTTTCGCGGGGGCAGGAGCACTATCTATCATGGAGAGCTGGCGTTTTAAATCGTCGTTCTCTTTGGTTATTTTATTGATCTGTGTTTTCAATCTCACCACCGTTTCACTTAATACCGAAACCATATCTGTCGAAGGATCGAGGGGCGAGGGGGCATCGGGTTTCTTCTTTTCTATGTCGGATGGGGGAGGAGTTTTACGGTCGTATTTAATATTGGAATAGACATAAAAATAGTCCACCAAACCATTGGTAGCAGGTCCTATTACGATGCCCATTCTGCCGAAAGAATAATTCTTTTCGCTGAATGAAAGCTGGTATCCGCCATTAATAAATACATCGTAGTTCTTATTAAAACATTTTACTTCGATGGCATTGAATTGCCCTACGGGCTTGATGTCGGGGGACTTCATCCAGCCTGCGCTGCGTTCATCGCCAGAGATAAATTGATAGGTAGAACCGATTAATTGCTTGACGCGATATTGTCGATTTTTATTTAATTCAATAACAAACCCGCCGCCCTTTGCCTGCGCCATTATTATAAGCCCGATATTGCAATTATCGTTCGCGGCTTGCACTAATTTCAGGTTTGCTTTGACGGAGAACGACTCCAACTGATTCTCCCATTCGGTGAGGACGGCGTACTGGGTAGATTTATTTTTCCTGTTCAGAATATATTCCCCGTTTTGAATCACAAAAAGATTGTCGGCATTGGTAAAGATGGGCCAGTTTTGTTTGTCGGTATCGTAATCGTCAATGAATTCGGGGCGCGGGAATTGTTCCGAAATCAATTGCGAGTAGGAGGGGAGCGCGAACATCCACAAGAGGCAGATCAGCACGATTTTTATTTTATCAAGAGGAATCATTGTCGGGAATTACGAAACTAAACGTTGTTTATGGAGGGACAAAACTATAAAAATTAGGATAGATAAATAATGCGCTCCTGTAATTCTGTAAATCCTGTTTCTAAAAAGTCTCAAAACCTAAGTTTACATTAACGATGGTGTCGCCATGCTTTGCGGGAGTTTAATATAGCGGGGCGGGATTCCCTTTAAAATACTTTGTTTTATTTTAATCTTCTTCCTCCTTTTATTGTTGCCCGCGAAGGCGGAGCAATCATAAAAGGAAAATTATGAATGTCGAATTATAAATTAGGGATACTCTTGCATCCTCCTGTCGGGTTTTTCTCCTGACAGGTTTTAAACTATAGGAATTCCAATTCTCAAAACCTGACGGGAGAAAAACCCGTCAGGATCGTGGATAGTTCACCTTACGGGTGTTATGGTCATTGCGAAGAGATGCCGAAGGCATCACACGTTTATAGAAAAATGATTAATGATGCCTTCGTTCGACCCCGAAGGGGTCGAACTTCTAACCTCCATCCCATTACTATAAACATGAAATCCCTTCGGGATTCTCAAAATAATGAGGTTTCGTACAACAATGGAGAAAAACCCGTCAGGAGTGTGGACACAAAAGTAATTATTAGACCTCAATCAATCCTCCATCCTCCAAAAATTTTCTCCTTTCGCGGTCAAATTTTTCTTTGAGAGGATGAATTTAATCGCTATTTACCTATTAAATTCCCAAAAACAGCCTAATTCTTCGTGTGTGCAAATGGAAATTTCTTTTGTACAAATAGAAATTCCATTTGCTCTAAGTATAATTCCATTTGAGCAAATGGTCCAGCCATTTGAGCAAATGTAATTTCCATTTGTGCAAATGGAAATTACATTTGTGCAAAAGAAATT
>CAIMUP010000083.1 GCA_903844645.1 uncultured Bacteroidota bacterium | reverse complement strand
GTTACCTGAAGTAGTGATACTAACTCATAATGCCGTGATAATTCGTTATCACGGCTGTGAGTTTTCTTAGCTATATGCTGAAATAGTAAAGGCATCTAATATTACCTCTAAAAATTTGCGGCTGCAAACCTAAAGGGTTTTGATCAAAAGGAATTCCAAAACATTAAAACCTGTCGGCAGAAATAGCCGATAGGAGGTGTTCGATATTTTTCTTTCATTGTCTTGTGATTGCGACCTTTTCGGGGAGCAACAACAAGACAATGATGAATCGGAATAGGTTTAGATTTTATTCGTAACGTAATGCATCTATAGGGTCTAACTTGGCGGCTTTCATGGCGGGATAAATGCCGGATGACAAGCCGACGACGAGGCATAAAATGATGCCGACAATCATCCAGAGCCAGGGGATGATGAAGCCTACTCCGAGGAGCATGCCGACTGCGTTGCCGGCTGCGATGCCGAGGATGATGCCGAGGATGCCGCCTAATTGGCAGATGAGGATGGCTTCGACAAGGAATTGGATAAGGATTTTGGAGGACGTCGCTCCGATGGCTTTACGGATGCCTATTTCGCGGGTTCGTTCGGTAACGGATACGAGCATGATGTTCATTAATCCGATGGCGGCTCCGAGTAATGTGATGATGCCGATGATGGCGGCGGCGTAGGTGAAGTCTCTTATTTTGTCTATCAGGATGGCGGCGAGTTTGTCAGATTTGATGATCTCGAAACTGGGGTCGTCTTTGAGGGGGACTTTTCGGATTACGCGGAACAATCCTTCTGCTTCGCCTACTGCTCCGTCTATGTCGAGAGCGTTATTGACCATGACGGTGATGGTGTATGATTTTCTACGGTCGGTGAAGTATTGTTTGACATTGGAGAGGGGAATGATGCAGATTTTATCGCCGCTGAAGCCCATGGAGGAGCCTTTTTCTTTGAGGATGCCGATGATTTTATATTTCCCGTTTCCGATGGATATTTCTTTGTCAATCGGGTCTTCGTTTTTGAATAATGTACGGGCTATTTCGGTCCCCATGATAACGCGGTAGCTTCCGTCTTGGCATTCTTGCGGGGAGAAATTTCTTCCGTATTCGATGGTGTAGCCGTTCGTCATCATGTAGTTTACATCACCACCGAAGACCAAGGTATTGGGGTTTGTTTTCTTGGTTTTATATTTCAGGGTCGCGATTTGCGAACCCAACGTGGAGATGGAAACAGTGGACGGGAAATTGAATTGTTCTTGAAACCTGATCGCTTCATCGTAGGTAATATCAGGATACCGTTTCGGTCTATGTCCACCTCCGCCAATATGAATTCCCAAACCAGTATTTCGGACAGTGAAAGAGTTTGCTCCCATGCTCGTAAAGTTGCTGTTGATAGAGGCTTTGATAGCATCAATAGCGGTGAGAATCCCTACCAAAGCCATTATCCCGATAGCAATAATCATAGCTGTAAGAACGGTTCTTAACAGGTGACTTCTTACAGATTGAAGCGCAACTTTTGTATTCTCTAAATAGTTCATTCAGGTTTAGGAGAAAGCATTTTCGCCGGTAATATCCATGCCGGTGATGAGCAGATGAATGTCGTGCGTTCCTTCATAAGTAATCACCGATTCGAGGTTCATCATGTGGCGCATAATCGGGTATTCACCAGTGATTCCCATCGCTCCATGAATCTGTCTTGCTTCGCGAGCTATCTGCAAAGCCATGTTCACATTGTTACGTTTTGCCATTGAGATTTGGGCAGGAGTTGCGCGGTTTTCATTCTTCAAAACTCCCAATCTCCAGGTCAATAATTGTGCTTTTGTGATCTCTGTTATCATCTCCGCCAATTTCTTTTGAGTCAATTGGAATGCAGCTATCGGTTTGTCGAATTGTATCCTTTCCTTCGCATATCTCAATGATGAATCATAGCAATCCATTGCCGCTCCGATGGCTCCCCAAGATATTCCGTAACGTGCCGAATTCAAGCAACTCAAGGGTCCTTTCATGCCTTTAACTTCTAATAAATTCTCTTTTGGAATCTTGACATTATCAAACACCAATTCGCCAGTAGCAGAGGCTCGCAACGACCACTTCCCATGCGTCTCCGGTGTTGTGAATCCAGCCATTCCACGCTCCACAATCACGCCTCTCACAACCCCTTCTTCATCCTTTGCCCAAACCACCGCGATGTCTGCAAATGGTGCATTAGAAATCCACATCTTAGAGCCATTCAAAACATAATTATCTCCATCCTTTTTAATGGTTGATAACATCCCATTCGGATTAGAACCATGATTCGGTTCGGTCAATCCGAAGCATCCCATCCACTCACCGGTAGCGAGTTTCGGAAGGTATTTCTTACGCTGCGCTTCGGTTCCGAAAGTATAAATCGGATACATCACCAGTGAACTCTGAACAGAAGCCGTGGAGCGCACTCCCGAATCGCCACGCTCCAATTCCTGCATGATTAATCCATAAGAAATCTGATCCAAACCACCGCCGCCATATTCGACAGGAATATACGGACCAAAAGCCCCGATATCAGCCAATCCCTTCAACAATTGCTTTGGGAAAACGGTGCTCTGCGCAGCCTCCTCAATGATAGGAGAAACCTCCTTTTTTACCCACTCGCGCACCGAATTCCGAATGAGTTTATGTTCTTCCGTTAAAAGATCATCCAATAGATAATAATCGGGAGCCTGAAATTTGTCTGTTGCCATATTTGAATTATTAATTAGGCGGCAAAATTAGAATAAAAAAAAGAAGACGGCTTCCTAAAAACGAAGAAGCCCCACTTTCGTGGAGCCTCTTCTCATCAACCCATCAATCGAAAAAACACTTCTTTATCCTGCTAACCTATTTGGCTTAGCAGTGATGCCCCCTTGGAGGCTAATATCTTTGTGAACTTTAATGTTGTTATGTAGAATTTCATTTTATTCGTTTTGTGTGTTTCTTTTTTATACTTTCTGTTGTAAGATTCTGGGTGCAAAATTACGGATTTTTTATAATACCATCCAAATTTATTTTCATATTTTGTGATAAAATCTCATGTTTTTATCTGAATGAATGCATCCAAATCCATTGTAAATAGGGGCTTCTGTTACATTATCATTTTTTATGAAAAAAATTTAACATAATCAACAAGCAATTGTGGAAAGCGTCAGGTTTGTTGATTTTTGATGTAAGATTGTTGCTATTATTTTAGAATTATATAAGGGCTAATGTTAAATTAATACAAACAAATACCCACATGCCTCCGTGTTCGACCTCCATTACAAGCTCCGAGATGCCGCAATGTTGTTATTCGATTCTATATCTTTGCCCTTTAAATTAATGACGATGCTTCTCCCGTTTTATAACTATGATTTGATAGAAGCCGGTTGCGATGAAGCCGGTCGGGGTTGCCTTGCAGGACCTGTATTTGCGGCTTCGGTGATACTTCCGAAAGATTATATCAACATCAACTTAAATGATTCCAAAAAACTCACGGAAAAGCAACGATCGCTCTTAAAAACAGAGATTATTAAGGATGCTATTTGCTGGAAAGTGGGTGTGGTGGACAATATTGAGATTGATAAAATAAATATCCTTAATGCCTCCATAATGGCGATGCACAGGGCGATTGCGGCGATGGAGGTGGTGCCCGAATTGTTATTAGTTGATGGTAATAAATTCAAGAAATACGGCAAAATTCCGCATCATTGCATTATTAAAGGCGACGGAAAATACATGAGTATTGCTGCGGCTTCGATCCTTGCCAAGACTTTCAGGGATGAATTTATGCTTGAGGCGCACAATATTTACCCTCAATATAATTGGATTCAGAATAAAGGATACGCCACCGTTGCCCACCGACAAGCCATCATGAAGCATGGCAGATGCCCCTTACATCGCCTCACTTTTCATTTGAAAGAGGAGCAATTGGGGCTTAATTTCTCATAAAATAACCATAGGTTTACTCATTTCTTCCAGGGAAGGAATCATTTTTTCCATTGAAGGAATCGTTTCTTCCATAGAAGGAATCATTTTTTCCATGGAAGGAATACTTTTTTCCATAGCTAACATTCCAATTATTGGTATAATAATTCACATAAAAAAGCTGCTATTTATCGGTTCGATAAATCGGGGTTTTCCTATTAACAATCATTTGTATAAAAGTTTAAGGTTTTCATTGTTGAGTAAGAATTTATTAAGTATAATTTTATCCTGTCAAAAAAAGGATGATATTAGAACTTAAAATTACAGAATGAAACGTGTATTAATTGCCTCACTTCTTGCCCTGATAGTTATTGGCGGAATCACGTTTGGATATTTCTATTACAAACAATTAAAGATGCCTCAAGCCGAGGCAATCAGTGCCATCCCTGCCGATGCTGCCTTTGTTATTGAACTAAAAAACGCCAAGTCGTTTTACGATAAATTCAAGGCAAATAAAATTTGGATGGATATGCAAAGCAATGGCTGTTTTAAAGAGATTGCCGAGGGTGGCAGGTTTCTTGATTCTGCCATTTCAAAGGACTCTGATTTGAAGGATTTGTATTGCTGCCAGACGATTTTTGTGTCCGCACATTACACGCAAGCTACTAATTTTGATTTTCTTTACATCACCCGTTTGCCGCGTACCAAACGGGAATCGTTCGTTGTAGAGGTTATAAAAAAACTCGCAGGTAAAGATATTCCGGTTGCCAAAAGAAGTTATCAGGGAATAACTATTAATGAAATTAGGTTGAATAACTCTACTAAAACCTTTGCCTGGTCAGTATCTAAAGGTGTTTTTATTGGATCTTTCAGCGCGATATTAGTTGAAGATGCGATTAGGCAAATACGTATTGGAAAACCCTTTACCGATGATAAATCGTTTATGAAAGTATTTAATGGTTCAGGGAGCATTACCGATGCTACTATTTTTATTAATTATAAGATGTTTCCGAAGGTGGCATCTACCTTTCTGAATGAAGATAATTCGACTGCCTTGAATGACCTTTCCACCTTCGCCAATTGGACAGAATTTGATTTAAAAGTAAAGCCCGATGCCTTAGTGTTGAATGGTTTTACAAGTGCCAATGATTCATCAACATTTCTTAATACTTTTAATAACCAACAACCACATAAAACGGAATTAATAACTATTCTTCCGCGCCGTACAGCATTTTTATTATATGCCGGACTATCTGATTTCAACAAGTATTTTAATTCTCTTCAAAACTATCTTTCAGTGAAAGGATTAAGGAATACCAACGCCGCGAAGATTAAACAAATAGATAAAGAATTCGGTATATCGCTTCAAGATAAATTAACCAAGTGGATGGATAATGAGTTCGCTTTATTCATCACAGAATCTAACAGTTCGAGTTATGCAAATAATGCCTTTGCAGCCTTTAGGGCTAAGGATATTGAAGTAGCGAAGAAATCGTTGCATGAATTGAATTATGCAATAAATAAAAAAGAGCATACCAAGATTAAAGAAGAAAATTATAAAGGATATACCATCAATTATATTAATCTAAGAAACTCTCTGCCGCTCTTTTTTGGTCCTGAATTCGAGGTGATTGACAAAATGTTTTATACTACTTTCGGCAACTATGTAGTTTTTGGAAATCAAGCCTCCTCAATTCGTAGTCTGATAGATGATTATACCACGGGTAAGCTCTTGATGAAAGACCCGAGCTACCTAACTTTGAATGCAAATATCCCTTCCTCTGCCAATTGTTATATGTATATTAATCTTGCTCGGTCATTGCAATTTATAAAAGGATATTTCTCTGAACACCTTAATGAAGCTGTTGATAAAAACATGGGGCTGTACAATAAATTTAATGCCGTCGGAATCCAATTTAATAATGAAGGTCCATTGATGTATAACACCCTTTACCTTCAATATAATGGTATCAAGAAAAACGATGTAAACCTACTCTGGTCAACACAATTAGACACTACTATTTCTATGTCTCCGCAAATGGTTATTAATATAGAGGATAAAACAAATGAGATAATGGTGCAGGACGATGCCAATAAATTATACCTTCTTGATAATGCCGGAACGATAAAATGGAAGACACAAATGCAAGAGAAAATCATCAGTAAAGTATTCCAAATAGATTTCTATCATAATGGAAAATTGCAATACCTCTTTAATACGTCCTCTAAACTGTATCTGATAGACCACAACGGCGATGCTGTGGGCAATTACCCTATCCGATTACCGGCAAATGCCTCGTGTGGGATGTCGGTGTTTGACTATGAAAACCTTCGCGAATATCGTTTGTTTGTTCCTTGCGAAAACAATATCGTATATGGCTATCAAGGTAGCGGCAAACCCCTTGGCGGTTGGTTGTTTAATAAACCGATTGGGCATATTACAAGACCTGTTCAGTATTTCAATATTGACCATAATGATTACCTGGTGATAGCCGACAGCAAGGGCTCTGTCTATATTTTGGATAGAAAGGGAAAGAAGAAATTCGAGATTAAAGAAAAGATATTTACTTCTCCGAATAACACCTTCGAGCTGGATAGTTCGGATACCGAACCCATACATTTTGTTACCACCGATACCACAGGGAAATTAGTTTCCATTTATCTGGATGGGAAGGTGAAAACAAGTAAAACCATTAACGTAAGTCCGCAACATTATTTTATCCTGAAAGACATTAATGCTGACGGCAAAAAAGACTTAATATTTTTAGATAAAGATAATTTGAAAGTTATAAACCAAGACACCTCTTCCATCTTTACCCATCACTTTGAGCAGGTTGTCAATGTGGCACCCTCTGCCATTATTATGCCCAATGGCAGAGGGAAAATCGGGGTCGCTTCCGATCAAACAAATGAACTGTTTCTTTTCAATGAAGACGGAACGATGTACGAAGGATTCCCTTTGAAAGGTTCCACTTCTTTTTCATTAGGCGACTTTAATAACGACAAACACAGCAACATTGTGGTCGGAAGTTCAGACAAGACCGTTTATGTTTATAACTTGGAATAAACGAAGTTCGATATTCCTAAATTTTAGTTCTTAATAGTATTTCATCATCGTTTTGTTGCAGTCCGCCAAAGCGGAACTATCACAAAACGATGAAAGGAAAACCGGACTATCCACGCTCCTGTCGGGTTTTTCTCCCGACAGGTTTTAAACTATAGGTATTCCTATTATCAAAACCTGTCAGGAGAAAAACCTCAAAGGAACGTGGAATCGCCATTCAGGTGTTATGGTCATTTTATTTTATTCATCATTAAATACAGCAGCGTTTAATTGATTTAGTCATTTATTGATTATATTAACTTAATTTAATATGATAATATCTTTTTTGGGAATGGTATTACATTGTTTAGGATAATCATTCTTGGTGTATTTGGTCTTAAAAATGACCCAAAATAGGCATTTATGTCGTTTCTGTCTGACCCCAATACCCCAAAACATGTCATTCTCCGCACTGAGAACGACATAAAATCTCTAAGATATGTCATTCTCCGCAAAGAGAATGACATAAAATCTCTAAGATATGTCATTCTCCGCAAAGTGAATGACATAAAATCTCTAAAATATGTCATTCTCCGCAAAGAGAATGACATGAAATCTTTAAGATATGTCGTTCCCAGCAAAAAGAATGACATAAAATCTCTAAGATATGTCATTCCCCGCAAAGTGAATGACATAAAATCTCTAAGATAGGTCATTCCCCGCAAAAGGAATGACAAGGTTTTTGGGAATGAATCCTACAGGCAATTGCCCCTTGCGATTTACTTCAGTACCTTAGTCCATAAAAAAAGGAGGACTATCAGCCCTCCTTCTTTATCAGATAAATCGGTTATTCTTTTAGTCTTTAATAATCTGAATATATCCTTTATAACCCTTGCCATTCATGGTCAAGACATAGTAATAGGTACCATCGCTCAAGCCTTGTGCATCCCAGTTGTTGAGGTATTCTTTCGCTTCATAAACCTTCTCTCCCCAACGGTTGAAAACCACTAATGAAGAGCCTGGAGGCAAGCCCTGAACCTCGAAATAATCGTTCACTCCCGGAGTCTTAGGATAAGGTGTAATCACGTTCGGTAAAGTTCCGGGAATAAGGTCTATCACGACTGTATCTGTAACCACGCGGCAGCCTCCGGTAGCGGTAAGTATCAGGGTAACGGTTCTGTTCTTAATGTCCAAATCATTCGGCGAATAGGTGGCATTCAATGTGGTATCATTCGCATTGAATGCGGTATTACCCGAACTGCTGGTCCATGTATAAGTCGAGGCGAAATTTCCCGAACCGGCAAGCTGTACCACTACTCCGACAATCACCATTTGGTCAGCACCGGCATAGATCGTCGGCACCGAAGCAAGTGTTACCCAGAGGGTGTCACCATTGTTTTTGCAAGCCCCTGTGGAGGTGAATATCA
Organism: uncultured Bacteroidota bacterium; assembly: GCA_903844645.1. Lineage (GTDB taxonomy): Bacteria > Bacteroidota > Bacteroidia > AKYH767-A > JABDAW01 > JABDAW01. Next base: position 12,033 of record CAIMUP010000083.1, on the reverse strand, counting down.
GCCCGAAAAGTCCGGCTGTGGTATCGGCACTGCTTGGGAAATAGGTGGCGTTCCAAGTGGTATCATTCGGATAGAATTTACCGGAGCCTGTAGTGGTCCATTTACCACCCGTAGCAGCCCCGTGAATAGTTCCGTTCAAGAAGATGGAATCGCCTTTACAGGCACTGATATCAATACCTGCCGAATCATATCCCTGTTGATTCACGGCTATCCTGATGCTGTCGGTAGCGGTACATCCGAAGGCACTCGTAACCGTAACAGAGTAGGAAGTATTCACCAGTGGCTGCACCGAAATGGTAGGCGTAGCATCACTTGTTGACCAGAAATAAGTACCTCCCCCCGTAGCAGTAATAATGGCAATATCGCCGTTGCAAATAGGGTTCGTAGGAGTCGTAACCGTAACGGTCGGTGTAGGATGGATGATGACATTCACCACCGCAATAGCATCGGCACATGGGGAATTGGTAACCGTCATGGTGAGGGTGGTAATGCCAGTATCACCCGCTGCCGGGGTATAGGTAGGCGATGAAATAGTGGAACTGCTGAAGGATCCGTTGCCGCTGGTAGTCCATTGAATAGTACCATTGGTAGTAGTACCTGTCAGCGGGATTGTTCCACCCTGGCAAATAGCTCCGGGACCTGTTGCCACTGCCGTCGGGGTATGGCTGATGGTAACAACTTTTGCAATTACTGCTCCGATGCATCCATTGATATTGGTTTCCTGAACGGTGATAGTACCGGTAGTGGTAGTGAAATTCACCGCTATTGAATTAGTATTCTGACCAGAGATGATCACGACGCCTCCGGTTGCAGTCCAATGATAAGTAGAACCTGTAGAATTAGTTACAAAATAGATGATGCCGTTAGAGTTTTCGCAAATGGTATCAGGACCTGTAATGCTGGACGTTGCAGGCAATGGATTAACGGTAACATTTAATAACATGGTATCGCCATGACATCCGAAAGAACTTGTTTCTACCACCTTTATCCATGCGCTTCCTACGGTGTTCCATGTGGTTGTTATTACATTAGTTCCCTGCCCTGCAGTGATAGTGCCATTCGATATTATCCAATTATAAGTCGCTCCTGCATGGTGTAAAACGGAATCAATAACTCCAGAAGTACCCACGCAAACACTTATTGAACCAGCAATCGCCGATGTTGCTGGAGAAGGATGAACGAGAAGAGTAACCGATGCCGTTGCATTCGGGCAAGGGGAATTACTAACGGTCATCGTTAAGGTAACAGAAGGTACATCAAGAGAACCAACGGTGTAAACAGGGTTTGGAATAAATGGATTAGAGAAAGTGCCATTTCCATTAGTAGTCCAAAAGATAGTTCCCACCGGAGCTGTTCCTGTCAATTGAATGGCATCCCCCTCACAAACAACGGTGTTATTTGCAGGTGAGGTGATAGAAGCTGTGGGTTGGGGTTTGATGGTAACATTTATTGTTTGTGCTGTCCCACTGCATCCGAAGGCATTGGTTTCTGTAACGGTTACAGTACCAGAACCAACGTTACCCCATGTAACTGAAATATTATTGGTAGTGCCGCCTCCAGTTTGTACCCCTCCAGTTATTACCCAAGCATAGGTAGAACCAATGGTATTGATTACATCATAAAGTTCACCCGTTGAGTGTTCACAAACGATGGTACTTCCATTGATTGTGGATGTAATCGGATGGTCATGAATTATTACGTTTAATGTTACAGCAGTACCCGTACAACCAGAATCAGATTCGATTACTTGTAATATTCCTGTTCCGGCGGATGGCCAATTAACGGTTACGCTATTTGTCCCTTGACCAGTAACTATAGTACCATTGGTAAAAGTCCATGTAAAAGTTGCACCATTGAGATTGGTTACTGAATAAGCAACCGTTGCTCCCGCACAAACCGATATTGGACCAGTAATAGCCGATGTGATAGGAATTGCGTGAACAGTTATTGTATATGAAACAGTTGCTCCAGTACAATTTCCAATCTTTTCTGTTACAGTTATTGCGCCGCTTCCAGCCGCTCCCCAATTAACAGTAATTGAATCGGTTCCTTGTCCAGAAATTATTGTTCCATTTCCCGGAACTGTCCAAGTATAGGTAGCTCCAGCGTCAGCTGAACCAATAGTATAAACTGAACCATTCGTATTAGCACAAATTGGATTTGGACCAGTAATAGCAGGAGTAACTGGAGTAATTGAAACATGAACTCTAATGGTATCCGTTGAACTACATCCACCAATAGTTCCTTTTACCCAAAATAGATGGTCACCAACTGCCAAGGGAGGGCTAACCTGAAGAGAAGATGTTGTAGCACCTGTTGACCATAAATACCCCCCCGCGCCACTTGCGGAAAGAGTTAAATTAGCTCCGAAACAAATTGTATCAAAAGGATTGGATACTAAATTTACACCATTTGCAAGGATTACAGAAGTGTTCAAAGTGTCATAACAACCAGTAACTCCATCCACAGTAATGACTTGGAAATTGGTAGTACCTACTGGGCAACTTGACATATCAAATGTTTTACTTTGAGTAGTGGAAGAGTCTGGATTTGCACAACCAAGAATAAACCAATGGTATGCAGTTCCTGCCCCCGCACCATTGATTGCTATTGTTGTGTTCCAAGGCACACTATCAGTCGTACAGAAAGAGTTACGAGAATTGGAAATTGTTGGAGAAGGGAATATGTGAATAGTTTTAGTCACCGTTGAATCACAACCGAAGATAGTTTTCACCTTCAGAGTAAATGTAGTGGTTTGATTTATTACCGCAGTGGTTATTAAAGCCGTGGAATCGAAGATTAGAATTGCAGAAGGGTTAGCTGACCAAGTATAGGTTGTTCCAATATTTACATCGCTTCCTGTACCGTTCAATGTAATATTTGAAGTTGTACCATGGCAAATGGTATCAGGAACGATTCCGATAACTGCATTAGGTATAGGATTCACAATAACAGAAACTGTTGCAGAATCTTTACATCCTGAAGTTCCATTGGTTACAACTAATTTGAATACATCGTTAACACAAGCGAGGGCAGTAGTAACCAAAGCATTGGAATTGGAGATTACACTTCCATTAGCACTTGTCCAATGATAAGTTAGTCCAGTTGTGCTTCCTGTACCATCTAAATTCACTGTGGTGCATCCGCATACAGATTGAATAGGGTGAACGACGACAGTTGGTATAGTATCTACCCGAACATTGGTATGAACGGAATCTACACAGAGGGTTATCGGATTTGTAATTATTAATGTGTAAATATCAGTAACGCAAGCCATTGAATTTGCGTTTAAAGAATCAGGATTTGTAATAATGTTTCCATTCCTGCTCACCCAATGGTAAATCATTCCAAGAGAGCTTCCAGCCCCTGTTAGATTTACATTGGTACAACCACAAACCGGAGCTATTGGTGCTGCAACTACTGTTGGTTTTGGATTTACCTTAACCATAATATTTACCGTATCCCTGCAACCAGTTGACTGATTAGAAACTATTAAGGAGAAAGTATCTGAAACGCACGCAACCGCTGTTGTAACTAATATGTTAGCATTAGCAATAACATTCCCTTGAGCACTTATCCAATGGTATGTCATTCCTATCGTGCTTCCTGTTCCGTTCAAAGCAACTGTGGTACATCCGCAAACAGAATCAAGTGGAGCAGCAATTGCTGTGGGAACAGTATCTACAATAGCTGTTACATGTGCCGAATCAACACATAGAGTTATAGGATTAGTGATTATTAAAGTAAAAGTATCTGTGGCACAAATATGAGAAACTGCATGCAATGAATCTGGGCTGATAATAGGATTTCCATGAGCACTCACCCACAAATAAATCATACCGCTTGTACTTCCTGTACCATTCAAATTAACATTTGAGCAGCCGCAAACATGAGGTATTGGAGCTATAACAACCGTTGGTTTTGGGTTTACTGTTACATTAATCTTTGCGGTATCATTACACTGTGTGGTAGGATCTGTTACAACAAGAAGAAATGTATCGGTTTGGCAAGCCAATGCTGTTGTTACTAATATATTTGCATTGGCAATCACGCTCCCGTGTAATGCAATCCAATGATAAGACATTCCTAATGTACTTCCTGTTCCATTTAAGTTAACGGTGGTACAACCGCAAACGGCTGTGTCTGGGGCAGCAATAGCCGTAGGGGTAATATTTACTACTATGGTAACCGAATCTAACTTTGTACAACCCCTTAGGTTTGTTCCAACAACATAATAAGTTGTAGTTATTGTAGGAGAAACGGTAGGATTTGACAAAGTGTTTTGTCCTGCAAGGGTTGCGTCTATCGGATTTGACCACCAGCTATAAGTGGCTGCTCCTGAAGCCGTCAAGGTTGTGGATTGTCCTTGACAAATAGTATCTGCCTGACTTAATTGCATCGTCAATCCTGCGGTTACAGAATCTTTAATATTCAAAGTATCAATACATCCATTTCCATCATGAACGATTGCAGTAAAACTATAAAGACCCACTACCGGAGGGAACGTAACCGTTACTGCCGATGAATCGAGGTTAGACCCTGTTATCAAAGTATAATTCACCGAAGTCGTCCAGCTATAAGTTGCACCAACACCTCCACCACTTATTGTTATTTTAGTGGTCATACTCGTATCACTGGTACAATGTTTATCCGGCACCGCAGCAATGGTTGGTTTTGGGAAGATTGTAATAGTTGCACAATTAGTATCTGATGATGGACATCCCATACTATCCGTCATCCTTACACAAAAGGTCGTTGTAGATGCTACAGTGGCAATCGGATTCTGGATATTTGCATTATCCAACCCTGACGATGGATTCCAATGGAAGGTAAAGGGTGCTGTTCCTGAATCTGCAATTGCTTGCAACTGTATCGGCGTGTATGGACATACTGTGGTGTCTGGAATGGCATGTACCTTTGGTTTTGGAAGTACCCTTACAAAAATAGTATCGCTATTGAAACATCCTATCGCATCGGTTATCTTAACGATGAAACGATAAGGGCTGCCTCCTGATGACAATCCGGTAACCAAGGTAGAATCATTGGATGGCGAAACAATAGTTCCTCCAGTTCCTGTCCAGAGATACGTTACCGGATCAGTGGCATTCGAGGAATGGGCAATCAACAACACGCTCGAATCGGCACAAATCGTTCTATCAGGACCTGCCGTAACCAATGGTTTTGGGCGGAAACAAAGTTGCTCTATCAAGGTATCGAAACCGCAATAGCCATGTATTACCAACCGAACATTAAAGCAAGTATCTATCGCACTTCCGATGAAGGTATGAATCACGGTTTGTCCGCTGGCAGAGTCCAGGCTTCCTGAATTAAGGTCATCAAAGAACCATTTCCATGATGATACATGTGCGCTGCTATCGCCTTGGAAAGGTGGGGTCAAGAACGCACTTCCCTTGAAGGTAATCGGTTCGCCAAGACAGGCTGGGGTAGGGGTATGTGTATAGCTCGGAGTTACATGTTGCACCGTGATATTTTGCGTTTCGGTCTTGCAACCACATTCTGCATTACATACTGTTAGCGCAGCTGTATGCACACCGATCGAGGCGAAGCCTACTGTTGTATCAGTAGTAGTCCAGGGGATGCTCGGACCGCCGTCAAACGACCAATTGTAAGTTATTCCCGTTCCTCCATTCAGGATGGTTGAGTTATGCAATAAAACGCTTAACGGTCCGCAACCGTGATTCGGATTTGCCGCAAAGTTCGGATCCGGCAGGGCAATAATTGTATTCCCTGTGGCAGAGATATTAAAGTCCGTTTCATTGGCTGATTCCCCATCCACCATGATGTAATAAGTGGTCCCTGCCGTAACATTAAAGGTGATGCCGAAGTTCGTGGCACTGGCTCCGCAAGCTCCGGGAACGGCAGTCAAGGCTCCGCAACTTCCAGTATAAATTTCCATAGCCAAGCCGGGGGCATTGAAGGTGGATAAATTAATCGTCAACGTACCGGTCGAGATCGCCGTTACGGTGAACCAGGTGCTTTGATCTACGATGCCATCGCCGCAATCCAATGCCGGATCGGTGGCTTCATGGGTTCCGCCAATGGTGGACGAAAACTGGGTGTTATTAGCACACAAAAAGACGGCTTGAGAGCAAGTGTCGTTTGAGTATTGTGCAAACAAATTGATAGTTCCTGCAAGGAGGAAAAGGGCGACAAGAATTAGGTACTTTTTAGTCATTAGTTTATTATTTAATACGAGGTAATTTCTTTTCTATTAGGCGGCAAATTTAAAAGAAATTTAGTTAATCAGCAATCTTTCCCTAAAAATAGTTCTTCCCACCGTTGATTTTCCCTCATTTTCCGCCCTCCAATCTCGCGAAGCGACCCCTAAAAACCCTCCCATTCCCCCCTTTTATTCCCCGACAGTGCCGCCCAGAACTTTTTTTCATCCCCAAAAAACGGTTGCTATATACTAAAGGAGTAAATCCCGTTCCCGATTTCTGAAAACAGGGCAATTTCCTTCGGGATGCCATTCGGAGATTCTGGAATACCCTCCCGAACCTTCCGAATGCCATTCCGAGATTCTGGAATGGCATCCCGAACCTTCCCGATGCCATTCCGAGATTCTGGAATGGTATCCCGAACCTTCCCGATGCCATTCCGAGATTCTGGAATGGTGTACCGAACATTCCCGATGCCATTCCGAGATTCTGGAATGGTATCCCGAACATTCCGAATGCCATTCCGAGATTCTGGAATGGCATCCCGAAGGTTCAGGAGGTATTTTATGAAAAAAGGAAAACCAAATAAATTTCTTTTGATTAATTTCGCCCCCACTATTTGATGTGATAAACGATTCAATTACCAATTTAAGATTTTAAAATATGAGAGCATTTATTTTCCCCGGACAAGGGTCGCAATTCCTAGGCATGGGCAAAGAATTGTACGAGGCTAACCCGTTTGCGAAAGCCCTTTTTGAACAAGCCAATGACATTATCGGATTCCGAATAACCGATACCATGTTCGCCGGAACGGATGAAGAACTTCGGCAAACCAACGTAACGCAGCCCGCCATCTTTATCCATTCCGTCGTACTCGCAAAATCGAAAGGCGACCACTTCCATCCAGAAATGGTGGCAGGGCATTCTCTTGGCGAGTTCTCTGCCTTGGTTGCGAATAATTGTCTGTCTTTCGAGGATGGGTTACGCCTCGTTATCGCAAGGGCAAACGCGATGCAGAAAGCCTGTGAGCTGCAACCCTCAACCATGGCAGCAATCCTTTCATTGGATGATGAAAAAGTAGAACATATTTGCCTTGCCATTACCAATCATGACGGGGAAATCGTGGTCCCCGCAAACTATAATTGCCCTGGTCAATTAGTAATTTCAGGGTCCATCGAAGGCATCGCCATCGCCTGCAAAAAAATGACCGAAGCCGGAGCAAGAAGAGCCTTACCCTTGGCGGTTGGCGGAGCATTCCATTCGCCTTTTATGGAGCCAGCCAGAATCGAGCTTGAGGCAGCAATTAATGCCACTACCTTCCTCCCTCCATCATGCCCTATCTATCAAAATGTGAATGCACATTCGGTAATTCTTCCGAATGAAATAAAACAAAATTTAATAGCCCAACTAACCGCGCCAGTACGCTGGACTCAAACTATCGAACAGATGGTAAAAGACGGAGCCACCTCCTTCACCGAGGTCGGACCTGGGAAAGTTTTGCAAGGCTTAGTAAAGAAAATTAATAGGGATTCTCCGGCAGAGAGTATTGCATAACTCGCGAATTGCTATCTTTGCCCCGATAAAAATAATAATAACTTAAATAATTTTAATTATGCATGGATTAATAGCATTAAACGTCGCAATAGGCTTCGGGACTTTGGTTCTGATCGCCTCAATGCACCTTTTAGCGAAGGCTAAAAAAGAATCTTTCGGAAGGCTCTACAACTTCTTGGCTTACCTTATCGTCATCGCAGCAGGGCTTACGCTGCTTTGCACCGTCATCTGTGGAGGATGCAGGTATTGCTGCTTCAACAAGAAGAAGGATTGTAAAGAAATGGAAATGGAAAAATGTTTCAAAGGCGGTCCCGGCGGACACCGAATGATGATGTGGAAAGGTGAATGTGAGGATATTCCTTGCTGCAAAGACATGAAGGGATGTCATGAAATGAAATGTTGCAAAGAAATGGGAGAAGAAGAAGGCGGTTGCCCCTTTGATAAAAAAGGGAACGGCGAAGGTGATGAAAAGAAGTGCAAAGGCGAAGAAAAGAAGTGTTGCATGGGCAAAGAAGGAGGCATGCACGGAATGACGAGAGACACAATTCCAGCCAGTAAAGCAGATGCGAAAGCGAAGAAATAAATCATCTTTAATTTACTAAAACAACGACAGCCTTTGAAGAGATTCAGGGGCTGTTTTTTATTATATCAAAGATGCAACGAATGAACAAGAAGATCAACTTGGCAGTGCTTTTTTTCGGGGCATTCTTTCCGGTAATCCTTCGGGTTGTCTTCCCGAATGTCTATCACGGTGGCGACTTATCAACCTACTTAGAGTGGGCTTCGCAAACCACCTCGTTGAAAGAAATATATAATACGAATTGTTACTGTACCTATCCATTTGTCGGGTTATTGGCATCTGTCGGGTTGTTGAAGTTGGTACACGCCAATGTGTTCATTTTTCTTCTACTGTTGTCCTTCATAGATTGTATCAATGTCTTTTTGATTTATTTTATACTGACCAAATTGAATATAAGATATGTAGGAATATGGGGCGGGATCATAGGCTCACTTCCCTCTACCTGGGCTGGTGGAGCACTGTGGGGGCAGGTAGATGCGTTCAGTCAGTTCCTGATTTTAAGTTCCCTATTAACAATCATATTTTACAATAATCAAAAGATAAGAACCAAGCATTTTACCCTTTACATTTGCGTTATAGGAATCGAATTTTCATTATTGTTAATGACCAAGCCGCAGTTGCTTTTTTCTATCATCCCTCTTTCATTTTTGATGTTATTGAATATTTATTTACACGGCAAAATTGATGTAAAATGCATATTGAAATATGTATTCCTGCTGTTTTTTTTCAGCATCATCCCTGTTTTAATTATTGATAGATGGCTTACACTTCCCTCCTATATTCATATCTCTCACTTAGAACGATTCCTTGCAAAAAGCGGCGATGTGATGAATGTACTTTCAGACAACGGATTCAACATCTGGATCTTATTAAATCGAGATGCGCACAGTTGTTCGTACATCCCGATAATGCCGCATTTAACGCCATACCGAGGAGGTTTCATTCTATTTTTAATAACATTTTTTGTTCTCACTTTGGTATTATTTAAGCAAACGAAAAGACACATGCAGAGCCATTTGTCAAAAGAGTTGATCGTTCTGTATATTTTTTATTTGTCACTGATAAATTTATCCTTTAACCTATTCCTCACAGGTACGCACGAAAGATATTTAGTTCATTTTTATCCCTACCTGTTCATAGTTTTATTAGCAACCAATAGCCAAAGAACTACGAGGCGAGCCACCATGATTTTATCATTTAGTATCTGTGGTTCGATACTGTATGGATTGTTTGTTTTGAGTATTCTTTTACAGCATCCGATATTTGGTTTTAATATCCTACTGTTAGTCTTTCATCTGGCGCTCTTTCTATTTTTATTCAAAGAGTTTTGCTTAGGCATTGTGAAGGAAGACCTTCATCGTTTCCTTTCGTAAAGCCCCATTCCAGCCTTGGCGGAGATCAAATTCAGGTTCTCCTTACTTAATAGTTTCGAGGTATCGGTAACCAATACCATATCGAAGTTAGTATTACTAATAAGATGCAAATTTAATTGGTCGTAAGTATCGAATAGTTGGTGTTTTCCATTCGTGAAAATCTCGGTATAGGTCAAGGCGGAAGGTTGCAAAGTGTCGGCACTGAAGATGGTTTTATCTTTCATTAAATCTTTGTTTGGGAGGATAATATTTTTACTCATAAACTCGTAATCGCGGGACAGAAGGTTGTTATTATACAATACCAAATTTCTGCCTTGATAGGTTATTATTATAAGAAGAAAAAGATAGACCATCTTGTGATATTTTACATTGATAAAAGTGATTAACCCGACGCCGGAGAACAAAATCATGATGGGGAAAACGGGATGAATATACCATGTTATTTTGGTTTTGGCGATGGAAAAAAGGATTAGGTAGATAAGTATCGCGACAAGGCTGTGGATAAGGATATTGAAGTGTGGTATCTGTTGTTTTTTGAAGCGTATTATCCAGAAAATAAAGAGAATGAAGGTGGCATAAAACACCTTCGACCATTCTTTGAGGACGATGCCGAGTTGTTGGAGATAAAAGTACCAGGAACCGGAGTGAATCTCGACCACGGAGTTGAGTCTGCGCAGTACATCTATGTTTAAGAGGAGGGAAAAATATCGTTCGTGGTACATAGATTCTCGGATGAGGAAGTAGGGGATGACGAGGACATAAAACAATATTATGGCGAAGACAACAAGTCCGTAATCGAGCTTGATTTTTTGGTTTTTATCGCGAAAAAAGGCTGAAAAAAGGAAGGCAATGGGGATGATTCCGGCGACAGATTTGGCCATAAATCCTAATCCGAGGGCTATTCCGAGGAAAATAAAATAAATATTCATGCCCTGAAAAAATATTTTATACACCGAAATAAAAGATATTAAAACAAAAAAGGAAACCATAATATCGTAGTCGCCGGTGATCATTCCATGCTGCCCAAAAAAACCGATGGAAAGGGCTAAGCCGAAGGTGGTGAATATGCCCATTAAATAATTTTTGGTGAGGGAAATGAAGAAGAAATAAAAGGTGATTAAAATACCCATCCCAAAAAGAAAAGAGGGAAGGCGGGAGGAGAATTCGGAGAAGCCGAATATTTTATAGGAGAGGGCTACTATCCAGGTGAACAGTGGCGGCTTGATGTCCCAGTGATCGAGATTTCCTCGCCAGGTGATGCCGATATAGTCGCCTGATTTTTGCATCTCGAAGGCGGAGAGAAGGTTGTGGGATTCGTCCCAGGATTGTAGTGGAAGGTGGGCAATAATATAAATTCCGTAAGCTCCAAAAAGGATTAATAAAAAGAGAAACAGGAGGTGGTATTTCAGGGCTGTTTTGTTCTTTTTTTCGGGAGGATTCATCGGAATTTTTTGGTTTATTATTAGGCAAAGATAAAATTTTTTGGGGAATGCAGAGTGACTTTTATCAACGATTATTCTGAAAAGCCTTGTTTTGTGTCAATTATTTTCCGTTACTTCGCCTCAATGCAGAGAATTTCCTTTGCAGGTTAAATAAAATTAAAAAAAATGCCAACACGTATTGTAAAAGTTTATTCCGTTGCCGACAAAGCTGCCGTCAAAACCAAGATTAACGAGCTTAGGGCATTGATTGCATCACAGATTCCTGTGTTGTCGGAGCATGAGCTAAAGGGTTTGATGGGTTCTGATAGAGAGCGCAACGAATTTATTGTCTCATCGGCAAATGTGGGGGGTAGTCATCCGAATATTATGACTGATGCTTATAATAATAGCTACCATGTTTCCAACAATAATTTGGTGGATGACACGCAGGAGTTGATGGATTATTTGGATACCCAAGTGGTGGAGCCGTGGAGGTTGATTAAAAGAGTAACCGGAGATTATTCTGTGAGAGCAGGTATCCAGGTGCTTCATGCCGCAGAGGCGAGGGCAAAAACAGATGTTACTTTTCATTCGATTTGGCAAACATTGTCTGGTTTGTTTTTGAAAAAACCAGTTGCGGTAACGCCTCCTCCAGTAACGCCTCCTCCTCCGGTAACTCCATAATTGGTTTAGGTGAAAAATTAATAATTAAAGCCTCCGATAATTTGTCGGGGGCTTTATTTTTTAATAGCGATTTTAAAATTACAGATATAGAATCGTTAAACTATTATAAATCAGTCAAATATATCGAATAGGGAGTCTCTTTTTTGAACTCGGGAGTCTCTTTTTTGAACTCGGGAGTCTCTTTTTTGAACTCGGGAGTCTCTTTTTTGAACTCGGGAGTCTCTTTTTTGAACTCGGGAGTC
>CAIMUP010000082.1 GCA_903844645.1 uncultured Bacteroidota bacterium | reverse complement strand
TTGATATATTAATTCCATTAATATATTTAAAATAAACAAACATCGGGCAACTACACATCATTCGTAATAATAGAAAATGTGTCAATCGGTCACTTCCGATCGTCCAAAAAAATGTTTTTTTTGACGATCGGAAGTAAATGATCGTCCAAAATTTCGTTTTTTTGACCAATCGGGAGTTCACGATTGACAAAGTTTTTGTCCAAATTACCAATCGGAAGTTCCCGATTGACAAAAATCTCGTCCTTATTATCGATCGGGAGTTCCCGATCCAGCATCTTTTCGAGATTTGTCATGGAATAAAAGGAAGGAGTAAGTTGATTTTTTCCGGCAAGAGCGAGAACGACATTCTTTATTCAAAAATGACCCAGCGATTTTTCCACCAACAATCCGTCTTCCCGATTTATTCTACTTTTGCCCCTCACATAATCGTATTATAAGATGAAAAAATTCCTGTTACTGACCGCCCTTTGCCTCTGTTTGATGAATGTTTTTGCACAAAAGACAAGCGAAGTTTTCCTTCCCGCCAAAGCTGCCGATATGCCCACTTGGATGAACCTTTTTTATGATGGAATTACCAATGCTCATACCTTGGAAGCGGCATTTAATACCTATTATAAAACGCATCCCTTTGAAAAGAATACCTATACCCAATATTATAAAAGGTACATGATGGAAAACGAGCGGTACATTCAGGATGATGGCTCGATTTATAAGCCTGTAATTAATGCTCCTTCGCTTCCTAAATCAAATAACCATGCAAAGAATTCTAACAGTGCATGGTCGTTGGTAGGTCCGGTGGAAACCTTCCAGCCTGAATGGTTTGATACCGCCCAACCGAGCGTTCCGTGGCAAGTAAATCTCTATGCTTTCGATGTTGCACCGAGCGATCATAATATTTTGTATGCTTGCCCTGAAACAGGTGGGATATTTAAGTCAATTGATAAGGGAATGAACTGGTTTTCGGTCTCCGATACGGTGAGATTAGGCACAATGACAGCGATTGCGGTAGATCCCACAGACCCTCTCACGGTCTATGCTTCGGGAGGAAATAATGTTTATAAAACTACGAATGGAGGTGGTACCTGGGCTACGGTTTATTCGGTAGCTAACTTGAACTGTAATGACATTGCCATCTTCCCTCACAACCCGAATGTTATCTTGTTGGCAGGTGGTGGCGGCTTGTTTAAATCAATCAATGCAGGGCTTACTTTTGCCTTCGTAGGGAATACAACAGGACCTATTTATGACATTGAAATAAACGCTTTGCGCGATAGTTCTGTCTATATTTTAAGGAAAGCAAATGGAGATTCCTGCGCTCGTGTCTATCGTTCTTACGATGGAGCTACAACTTTCGCTGTTGCTAATAATGGATGGATAAGCGGCGTATCAAGTGCCGGAAGAATGAGCATTACCACTGCTGATACGAACTATATTTATGTCGTTCTCTTGATGAATAGTTTGATTAATGCTCCGGCTATCATCCGTAGCACCGATGCTGGTAATTCTTGGACGCATACCTGCACGGGCATTCAGAATAGTTTGCAAGGTGATGGCAGTTCTCCTCTCGGTATGAGCAATGGGCAAGGATATTACGATTTAAGTATCATGGCTTCGACTGTTAATCCGAATGAGGTGATCGTAGGTTCTACCACTGCTTATAAATCTGTTGATACAGGGAATACCTTTACCCGTCTTGGTGGCTATGGCGGTAGTTTTCCTTTGCATCCTGACATGCAAGAGATGAAAATGGTAGGCAATGATGCCTGGATTGCTACCGATGGCGGGATGAATTACTCGAATGATTTCTTTACAGGTATTAATAATCTATCTGCCCGCAACAAAGGCATCTATGGTTCTGATTATTGGGGCTATGGTCAAGGATGGAACGAGGATCTAATGACAGGTGGTCGTTATCACAATGGCGATGCAGCGATGTATGATGGTTATCCTTCGGGACAATCACTACGTCTTGGGGGTGGTGAACAAGGTACGGGCTATGGGATGGTAGGTCGAGACATGTATATCGCCCATTCTGATATTGGTGCTTTCATTATGCCCAAAACTTTCAGCGGAATGAAGAGCGATTTCACCTTCAATACCTACCCGAATGAAGATGGCTACGGATGGGATGCAAGTGAGATAGAATTCTCTCCCGATTGCTATAATATCATGTTCATTGGCAAGGATTCAAGCATCTGGAAATCTATTGATGGTGGGGTTTCTTACATCGAAATACACAACTTTCATCAACGTGTAAAGAAGTTCGAGATATGCCGCAGCAATCCTCAAGTAATGTACCTCGCTACTGCTAATAAATTATACAAAACAACCGATGGTGGCGCGAATTGGACGATACTTACTTTGCCCACGGGTTGCTTCATTGGGTTTCTTTCGTTAAGTGTAAGTTATACCGATGAAAATACATTATGGGTTACTTCCCGCAGCAATACTCCGAGCAATAAAGTATTTAAAACGATAGATGGTGGTGCTAACTGGATCAATCTTACGACCCCTACGATCAGTCCATATTATTACCTTACCGTGAATCACCAGGCTGGCACAGATGGTGGTGTTTATATCACTTCCAATGATTATGCTAAAGTCTTTTATCGCAACAATACCATGAGCGATTGGGCGGATTTCTCGACTAATCTTCCGAAAGAATACAAGCCCTTAACAACAAAACCCTTCTATATGAAGAACAAGTTGAGAACTGCCGGAAACAGAGGTATCTGGGAGATAGATTTCTACGAAGATGGACTGCCAATAGCCCAACCTACGGTGGATAAACTCGAATCTGCATGTGCTCGCGATACTTTTTATTTCGATGATTTCTCTGCTGTCAATCATGCTTTGGTTTCTTGGCAATGGAGCTTCCCGGGAGCTACTTATGTGAGCGCAACCAACATAAGAAATCCGAAAGTAAAGTACAATACGATGGGTGCTCACACGGCTACGCTGACTGTAACACAAAGCTCTCATGTAAGTACAAAATCAGTTACAATAACGGTCTTGACTAATGCTTGCGATGCCGATTCTATTCCAGGAAATGCTCTGAAACTTACGAATGACGGTGATGTTGCGACGGCTCCAGCGTTAAATCTGTATTCAAATACCATCACCATTTCGGCATGGATAAAACCTACTGACTCTTTAGACGATTGGTCTGGCGTTGTGTTTTGCCGTGGCGGCACTTCTTGTTCGGGTATCAGTTTATTAAACAGTAATGAGTTGAGATACCACTGGACAGCGAGCTTTTGGGATCATCCTTCGGGCTTGTTTGTTACGCCAAATCAATGGAATCACATAGCATTGGTCATCACTCCCAATAATGCAACCTTATACTTAAACGGTGTGCCCTTTGTGGATGGTGGAATTCACAGTCCCGAAGCCTTTGATGCCTCTTTGATTATCGGTAAGGACGCATACAGCAATGCCCGTACTTATAAGGGTTTGATTGATGAAGTATGTATCTGGAATCGCTCCTTAAATATAGATGAAATTCGTGCTTTGCGACATCTTACCAAGAAGCCGGTAAACGACACTTCGATAGTCGCATATTATCAGTTCAATGAAGCAAGTGGAGCGATCATGGATAGAGCGGGAGTGCGCCATGCTTCCTTAAATGCAGGGGCAACCAGAGTCGTTTCAACGGGTCCGTTTGCAGGCGGTACTAGCAGTAAAATGAATGTAACATCGGGAGGCAATTATACCTTCAATAATACTGATGTTATGATGTCATTTCCTACCATTGGCGGCAGCATTTATCCCGATGGCGATGTATGGGTGTCGAAACTGAACTATACGCCTGACCAATGGGCGAATCCTTACCCGATGGCTTACAGATATTGGGTGGCTAATAACTACGGAAACAACACCGTTTTCAGTCCGTTAGACAGCCTTATCTTCTCTGGTTTACCTGCCTTTGCTATGAATAACCCTGCGAACTATTATCTCTATGAAAGAGGCGAAAATGCTGACAGTGCGACCTGGGGAAGCATCAAAGATACGGCTGATATTTATGCTCTGAATGGAAACAATTCGCATCTGCAATTCAGCACTAATAACAACATCACTTCTACCGGACAATTCTCCTTAAATGCCCTGACAGCACCGAATGTAGGGATCAAAGAAAACAAATCCACCACCGATTTCACAGTTACTTCCTACCCTAATCCGGCAGATAATACTTTATTCTTAGAATTGATTACAACCACCGAAAGCAAGAACAGTTTTGTCACGATTTATAATCTGACAGGAAGGCAAATCGTAACCTCTAAACAGAATCTAAAAGCCGGACGAAACATCATCATGCTCAACACCGCCTCCCTCGCCGAAGGAGTTTACGAAGTAGCTATCGAAGTAGAAGGAACCAGAAAGAATCAACGGATTGTCGTAAGCAGATAGCCGTTTTTAGAACTTTCCGAACACATTTTAGCTTTAGAAAAGTAGGGTTTTAATGAGAAAATGACGATACATGTCAAGCCAAAGTACATAATAGCAAGTTATCTACAGATTCCTTGCTACTATCTTTAGATCCCTTGCTATTATCTTTAGACTTTAGCATATTATCTACAGATTCCTTACTACTATCTTTAGATCCCTTGCTATTATCTTTAGACCTTAGCAAGTTATCTACAGATATTATGCTATTATCTTTAGACCTTAGCATATTATCCACAGATATTATGCTATTATCTTTAGACCTTAGCACATTATCTATAGATAATGAAACAATATCTCTTCTCGGGAACTATTTTTGTCTTTTGGGAAGGATATTACGCTTTGTGATGTTACAAATTAGCCGTTTTGAGAGGTATTTAAGGAAGGAAAGGGGATGGAAATTTCTTTAATGGCAGGAATTAAGGAGAAGAATGGTGTCCATTCTCTTCATCAAGAAGCGAATTCTACCCCTTATATTCCCCGAAAACAAGCCTTAATACATCAGCTATCTCGCCAAGCGAAGCATAACATTCGACAGCCTCCAGAATAGCAGGCATCAGGTTCGCAGTTCCCTTGGCATCAGCCGCTAATCGAGCTAATGCTGCGGCAACTTTTGTGTTATCTCGCTCGGCTTTTACCGTATTTAATTTATCAATCTGGAAGGCACGAATAGCATCATCTACTTTCAAAAGATTCATCAAAGGTTTCTCCTCGGAAGTGAATTTATTAATGCCCACAATAACCTTTTCTCCACTGGTTATATCGTTTTGATAATTGTATGCCGATGAAGCTATTTCCTTTTGGATATAACCTTCTTCAATAGCCTTCACGGAGCCTCCCATGGCATCAATCGTCCTGATATATTCCCAAGCCTTCGCCTCTATTTCATCGGTTAAGGCTTCAATAAAATAAGAACCGCCAAGGGGATCAACCGTATCGGTAACGCCACTCTCATAAGCGATGATTTGTTGGGTACGAATGGCAATCTTAGCAGCCTCTTCGGTAGGCAATGCGAGGGCTTCGTCATAACCATTGGTATGTAATGATTGAGTACCTCCAAGTACCCCCGCCATTGCCTGAATCGTAACACGGATAATGTTATTAATCGGTTGCTGTGCAGTCAAAGTAGAGCCGCCTGTTTGGGTATGAAATCGAAGCATCATAGCACGTTCATCAGTTGCTCCGAGTTCTTTGGTAATGGCAGCCCACATCCTCCGAGCTGCTCTAAACTTGGCAACTTCTTCAAACAAATTATTGTGTGAATTGAAAAAAAATGAAAGGCGTTTACCGAAAACATTGATGTCAAGACCCTTGTCAATAGCGGCTTTCAGGTATGCCTTACCATTAGCAAGAGTGAATGCAAGCTCTTGCACAGCATCCGATCCGGCTTCGCGAATATGATAACCGGAGATAGAAATAGTATTCCAATTCGGCACCTCCTTACTGCAATATTCAAAGATGTCGGTGATGATTCGCATAGAAGGCGTAGGGGGATAAATGTATGTCCCACGAGCAGCGTATTCTTTGAGAATATCGTTCTGAATTGTCCCTGAAAGTTTGCTTAAATCAGCACCCTGTTTCTTGGCTAATGCGATGTACATGGCAAGAAGAATAGATGCAGTAGAATTAATGGTCATGGATGTTGTGATGTTCTCCAGTTTAATGCCATCAAACAATATCTCCATGTCCTTCAAAGTATCAATTGCCACACCAGATTTACCTACTTCGCCATCAGCAAACTCATGTGAAGAATCATACCCAATTTGTGTAGGCAAATCAAAGGCAACAGACAAGCCGGTTGTACCATTCTTTAATAAATAATGATAGCGTTTATTGCTTTCTTCGGCAGTTGAAAAGCCTGCATATTGTCTCATGGTCCAAAGTCTCGAACGATACATGTTATCCTGTATTCCTCGCAGGAAAGGATACTTGCCAGGCTCACCAATCGGATGTTCTAAGTCGGTATAAACCCGCCTTATTTCAATACCTGAATCTGTTAAGAATTTCATCTTCGATACCTTGTTTTCTTTCGCCACAATATTGGGTTAAAACAAATGCCTTACTTCTTCTTTGAGATGTTCAAGAGCCTTATAGGTAGGGATTTTATCGGTACTCATAATCACTTGAAATATCTCTCGGCTTAAATCAATCGCAGTACCGTTTTCTCCTACTGCATTGGCGGCAACATTGATCACTTTTATCATATCTTCTTTAGCCATCTTCAATAACTCCCAAGAAAGCGATGTTATATAAAGTTGTTGAGAAAGGTTGTGTTCATACTCTGCCCGAATCGTGATAAGGAGTGCATTTTGAAACTCTCTAGCGGACATATTTGGTTCACTGATTCTAATCAAAAGATTGGAAGGCGATATTCTTTCCAAGAACAATACCAAGCGTTCGTAAGCCTGTAACCGTAAGGGAAGCATGTCTTTGGTCATTGCCTTCTTTAATTCCAATAACCGCACACGATAGTCGTTATCAAGGAAGTTCTTTACTAATAAATAGGCGGCTCCGAGTACTATTCCTGCGGGAATAAAGTACATTAAAGTGGTCATTAATTTTTCAAAATCCATAGCTGTAATTATTTAAGATTGCAAAGATACATTTTCATCAGGTATTACGTATTTTTGCATCTTGTTATTGTATATTTTATGCACCGTAATTCCTTTCCTTTTATTAAAACCTATCGCCCCGATAATCATGTGCAATGGTTGTCGAGTGGCGAGCCTTTCTTCGATGAATTGTTTCGGGTTATTACTAATGCTAAAGAAATTCTGCATCTTCAATTCTACATTTTCGATGACGATGAAATAGGTACTGAAGTGATCAAACTACTGATGGATGCTGCAAGGCGAGGTGTTAAAGTATTCGTAGTCATTGATGCTTTTGGTTCAGCAAACTTAAATATTAATACCGAACGAAAGATGATTGCTGCGGGTATTTTCTTTCATCGTTTTGCTCCGTTGATGGAGAATAAATTCATCTTCGTTGGTCGTCGGTTGCATCATAAAATAGTGGTTGCAGATAACCATATTGCGTTGGTAGGAGGCATTAATATTGCCGATAAATACAGAGGTTTTCATGAGTCTTCGTGGGTTGATTTCGCAGTTCGGATAGAGGGCGATATATGTGTGCATCTTGCGAAGATATGTTACCGTATCTGGAGCAAACGGTTCGATATTAAGATCATATTAAGAAGAAACAAATCGCCTAAAATCAATGTCATTACGAAAGGAAATACCTTGGTAAGGGTGCGAGAGAACGACTGGCTGCGTGGCAAGAAACAGATTACCCGTAGTCATCGGCAGGCATTCAAAACAGCCGAAAAATCCATCATCATTGTCGGTAGTTATTTCATTCCTGGCATCCTTTTCCGCAAGATTTTGCATAGGGCTGCGCGGCGTGGTGTAAAGATAGAGGTGCTTCTCACCGATATTTCTGATGTGCCGATGGTGAAGAATGCCACTCGATATTTATATCGTTTTCTTCTTAGAAACAACATCCGGTTTTATGAAATAAACAACTGTACTTTGCATGGTAAAGCGGTGATTGTGGATGACGTTTGGACTACTATCGGTTCTTACAACATCAATGATTTGAGCATCTACAATAATGTGGAATGCAACATTGATATTCTTGATCGGGAGTTCGTGGAACATTTCAGCAAGCATCTGCATCATATCATGCGGCATGAAAGTAAGGAGATTACCAAGGAAAATCACGAACAGTCGTACCAGTTTTATCATCAGTTTTACGATTGGTTTTCGTATCAAGTCGTTCGGTTGAGTGCTAAGGTGTTGTTTCTTTTTTCGCATCGGGTGGATAAAAAGGAGGAATAGCATTTTCAATTCGGTATCTAAGCGGAAGATAGTATTTTTTGCCGTGATAATGTGCCAAAAGTGGGGTATGCTTCTATTTGATGCCTTAAAAGGGTTGTTTTAGGTATCTGTTTTATTTCATCGTCTAAAAAGGGGCTTGATTGCTGATATAAAAATATGCACCCTCTTAATAATGGCTTCCAGGAGCGGTAATGATGGCATTAAATGAGGGGATGTTTGGCGAATGATTCTTAGTTCAACAGTTTTTTGCATGGTAATACTTGTTTTTTATGAATGGAATTGGGTTTTGGGGACTGGGTCGTTTACTGCGCGAGGGATAGTAGGGGCTTTGTTGCCGCCTTTTGGTGGGGACTTTTCGAGGGGAGGGCGGCAACGGAACCCTCGGACAGCCCGACCGCTGCTGCCTGTTGGTGGGGACTGTTGGTGGGGAGGCAGCAGGGGACGCGCCATGATTTAATTTCGAATTTCGAATTACAAATGGGAGGTAAGAACTGGGGATGATTTCGCATCATTCCACACTATCTTCAACGTAAAAGACGATTTCTGTATGTTAGGAGATGATATCGTTACGCTATGAGATGATATCGTTACGCTATGAGATGATATCGTTACGCTATGAGATGATATCGTTACGCTATGAGATGATATCGTTACTCTATGAGATGATATCGTTACCCTATGAGATGATATCGTTACGCCATGAGATGATAGCATTACTCTATGAGACGATAACGTTACTCTATGAGACGATAGCCGCCGTTATCGTCTATTCCGGGGTATTTATGGCTGGCAAATTGGATGATGTGGGCTTTTGGTGGGATAAAATGGCGGTTTATGGGTGCTGACCTTGCATGGTGGTAGCTTTTTCGAGGAATTCTCTTGCTTTGATGGTATCGCCCATCAGCCGGTAGGTGCTACCGATAAAATATAAGGGTTTGCTGTCGGCAGGGTCTAATTCGGCGGCTTTATTTAGGAATTCTAAAGCTTTTGCGTACATCTTTAGCTGTGAATAAACGTAGCCGATATTGAGGTATGCTATCTCGTTTTTGGCATCTATTTTAATGGCATTTTGGAATGATGTAATGGCATTTTGCGGCTCGTATTTATTGAGATAAACCACGCCTTTATTAATGAATGCACCTGCATATTCGGGGTTATATTTAATGGCAGAATCGTATAAACTCAAAGCCTTGTCAGCCTGTTTCGGATCGGTTTCTTGGGACCCTAAATAATAGAATGCCTCGGACAAATGGATGAAATCGGTGCTGTCTAAACTGTTTCCATTCCTCCGGAAAGTGTTGTATAAAGCCATCACATCGGGGTAATCTTTTTTCACGAGGAAGCATTTAATCAGCCAAATATAAGTTGGGCGTATTCTATCGTTAATACTTAATGCCTTGTAGAACTCGCGGATATCTTCACTAATATCGAGATTCTTTTGTAGGGAATCTTGTTCGGCAGCATTGCGGTTATACAAACAAATACCGTAGTTCACATGCATCTTTTCGTTATTCGGAACAGATACAACATCATGCGAAAAGAGAGCCAAGTCGTTCATCCAAACTGGGTTGCGAGAAATGGTTTTGATAGAGAACAAACAAATAATAATCGCTGAAAGAATGAAGAGATTGGTGTTGGAAGAAATCATATTTTTGAGGGTCAGATAATGATGATTCCTAGTCTTACTATTTTTAGAAACAACCTTAATCATCACCCACGAAAGCACCATACAAAAACCCAGCGAAGGCATATACATAAAACGTTCTGCCATCGTCGAACCAATCAAGATAAAGATATTAGCAACTGGTACTAAGGTCAATAAAAAGAACAATATCGCAAACGCCGGTATGCTTTTCTTCCGGATAAAAAACAAAGAATAAATACCGATGGCAAAATAAAACAGGATGGATATTAATGCTGAAATATCGGTGAATGATTTGAGAGGAATTTGATTAAAAGAATAATCACAGGACAATGTATATGGAAAAATTAATAAAAAAATATAGTTGCCTAAGATATAAAAAGCCGTTGCCTTTTGCATCATAAAACTATCGGCAGCATAAAGCGAATTAGAGGATATACTGTTAAAAATCGTGGAAGAAATAGTCGAAGTAATCGGGTATCTTAATACAAAAAACAGCAGCGAAACACCGATTAATACCAACATGATAAAACCAATCTTTCTCATGTTTGTATTTGTAAAAACGAAAAGTAATATTGGGATAATCACGATGAAAGAAATGCTCGATTCCTTTGATAACAGGGAGGTTAAGAAGCACACCGCAGCAATAATTATTTTATAAACAGAATCCTCCTTTACATATTTCAATGTGAATAAAACAGCAAGTAATGCGAATATAAAACAGAGTAATTCATCACAACTTTTAATGCTATCCACCACCTCCGTATGGATAGGATGTGCTGCAAAAAGCATAGTGCAAATAAAAGGGAATAGGAGGCTTTCTGTATCGAATAATTTGATAAGTAATTTATAAACAAGCCAGCATGTACCAGCAAAAAGCAATATGTTGATTAGGTGATATGCATGAGGATTGTCAGGGAATAATTGCCACTCAATAGCAAGCAAAACCAAAGGTATCGGACGATATTCCGGAACCCTGATATTGCCTATATAACCGTACCAATAATCTGTTTCAAGAATCATCGGAATGCCTGAAACACCCGCTGTAACTAACTTGTTCTGGCTTGTTACCGTAAAATCATCAAACGTATAACTGAAAGAAATGCTCTGCACATATAGAATTAACGAGAAGATAATAATAATAATCCCTAACGATGTTTTAAGGCTAAATATGGTACTCGTATTAACAGAAGAAGATGCTTGTTTAGGCTTTGTATTTATTATTTTTTTGTTCATCGTTTCAATGAATTATCGTTGTTGTTGTACTGTTATGGAATTAGCCTTTTCAAAATACTTCTTCGCATTAATACTATTTCCTTCAGCTTGATAAATTAACCCGATAAATTTGAATGTTTCGGCATCTGAAGAGTCCAATTCCCCAGACCTGCTAAGGGTTTCAAGAGCTTGCTTGTAATTACCGATGTTAATAAAACTACTCCCCATGTTCTTATATGCAATAGCAAGTTTCGGATTCAAAATTATAGCCTTTTGATATTCATTAATGGCATCATTATATCTTTTCAAGCTAAAGAAAACACAACCTTTATCATTATGCAAGCCAGCAGAATCAGGAGTATATTTTATAGCAGAATCAAGTATGTTTAATTCTTTGTCAAATTGATTTGTTTTATCATATATACTTGCTAAATCACGAAACACTTTTGGAGTTGTTTTAGAGGTTAATCGCATTGCTTTTTCATAATTCAATAGGGCACTTTTATAATCATCTTTATTGTAATAACAATTCGCTAATTTGAAATAGAATTCTGAATAATAAGGATAGATATTTATAGCCTTAGTAAATTCTTCAATAGCGATGTCGTTATAATTATTTTTTGTTTGGATGTTCTTTTCTTTACCATATAGATTTACTATCAATTCATAACCCTTGTTGAAGTGTGCAGTTGCACTGTTTACAGATACTTCAGCATCATGGTTAAAGATGGTGTAGTTGTCTTTCCAATCAGCACTTCTTGAATATGTTTTGAAAGAATACAACCCAAGAACCACCAATAAACAAGCGAACAAAGTCGGGTTTAATTTAACTGCTTGAGCGAGGGACTGGAAGTTGGATTTTATACTATTTACTTTGGTAAAATTAATAAGGAAATAGGTCAAAATAAAACAATATCCAAGAGAAGGAATGTACAAGAAGCGTTCAGCCATCGTAGAGCCAATTAAAAGAAATACATTAGACACCGGTGCAATGGTAATCAAGAAAAATAATATCCCAAAACCTACCATGCTTTTCTTCCTTAAATTAATAATTGAATAAATCCCCAACCCCGTAAAAAGAAGTAGCCCAAACAAAGCTAAAGGATCAGTTACGGTTTGTATTTTTATCTCTGAAAAATTGTAATCGCAGCTCAACGGATGCGGAAAGACCAACAACAAAAGATACCTTAAAAGGATATAAAATACAGTCACCTCACGACTAATAAAGTTTGGTGCAGCAACTAAGGTATTATTCAAAACAGAGTTGCTAACATTCATGTGTACATCGCCCAAAACAATACTTCTTATTAATAAATAGACTATAGAAATAACTATTAATACCACGCAAACTGTTAGGGTTTTCTTCCATGAGGTATCAGTAAAAAAGTAAATGATTAATGGAATAATAACAAGAAAAGTTATCCCCGTTTCTTTTGAGATAAGGGAAAGAAAGAAGCTAATTCCTCCAACAATTAATGTGATGATTGATTTGGCAGAAAGGTATTTCAAAATGAAATAAGTTGCTGTTATTCCAAATAGAAAGCAAAGGATTTCGTCGAGGCTTTTTATGTTGTTAATAACCTCTGTATGTATAGGGTGGGCTGCATAGAGGAGGCTGCAAACAAAGGGTAAAAGGAGCTTTTGCTTCTTAAATAATTCACAAAGCAGGAGATACAAAACCATGCAAGTAATGGCATAAAATAAAACATTTATAAAGTGATAAATATGTGGGCTATCAGGAGAAAATTGCCATACCATCGCAAAAATAATTAAGGAAGTAGGGCGATATACCGGTCCACGAACATCTTCCTGATAGCCGTACCAATAATCTGTTGTTAACAGGGTCGGAATTCCGGCAAATCCTTGCTTTGTAATTTTATTTTGGTCTATTGCAGGATGGTCATCCATGGTATAATTAAACGAAATACTCTGTGCATAAAGAATAAAAGCAAATACCCCGATGATAATCCCTAAAGTGATTTTCAGTTTCCTTTGAGCAAAAGGGTCGGCAGGAAGTGCCGCGACTTTAGGCTTATTAATTACTTGCTTTTTGCTCATCAGGAATGGTGATTTGGTGTTATTGAAGGTGGCAAAAGTAGGAAATACTTTTCAAAATCGTTTGTAGAGATTTACTCCTCGGTAAAAGGAACATGGGCTGCATCACCTTTCAGGTGTTATGGTCAATTTCTTCAATCCGATTGCCTGGAATCGCTTCAAGGAATCCTATTTATCGTTCAGGGAGGTCTGCGCTAGGCTTCAGGGTGGTCTGTTTATCCATCAGGGAACACTGTTTATCCTTCAGAGAAGTCTAAAAACCCATCAGAGAACACTGTTTATCCTTCAGAGAAGTCTAAAAACCCATCAGAGAACACTGTTTATCCATCAGAGAAGTCTGAAAACCCATCAGGGAACACTTTTTATCCTTCAGAGAAGTCTAAAAACCCATCAGAGAACACTGTTTATCCTTCAGGGCAGTCTGAAAGCCCATCAAGGAACTCTGTTTATCCTTCAGGGAGGTCTGTTACCAGCGTCAGGGTGAAAATTAATACCCCCTACCGCCCCTGCCCGCCACTCATCTTGCTAGCTTTTTCGAGATATATTCTCGCATTTGTGGTATCTTTTAAGGCAGAATAAACCAAGCCGAGGGTATAAATTGAACTTGCATCATTTGGATCTAAGTGGCTTGCTTTTGTCAAATATGTTTTAGCCTTTTCTAAATCAAAAGTAGCATAATATGCATAGCCTAAATTTGTATATGCTTTTTGAAAGTCTGGATTTATTTTTAATGCCTTTTCACCAGCAATAATGGCTTCTTCAGCCTTACCAATTTGAAGGAATGCGAAGGATTGTTTGGTATAATAATTCACATTTTCAGGGTAGTATTTAATGGCAGAATCAAGTAGTTTAATTTCATCTTGGAATGCTCCCTTTTGCTCGTAACACAAGGCTAAACTGGCATACACATCGGGGAAACCGCCAAAGATATCTAAAGTTTTATTGAATTCTGAAATTGCCTCGTTGTTGTATGAATTTTTAAGTGCGGTATCTGTGGCGGCAGGATATTTCTCATACAATAAAGCATTGCCAAGACAGTAATGCGTCTGTGCGCTTTTATCAGAAATAGTAACGTCATGAGTCAGCAATGAATAATTGTCCTTCCAATACTTGCTTCTCGAAAATGTCTTGATGGAATAAAGCCCGACAAGAATTAAAACCACAGAAAATAAATATTGATTGCCAGAAATAAATTGGTTCAGTGTTAGGTGATTTTTCATGGATTCATTTGTCTTTATTACACGAATTAATAACCAGGTAATAAACATACAATAGCCTAAAGAAGGGATGTATAGAAACCGCTCACCCATTGCAGCTCCAATTGACATAAATACATTACTGACAACGGAAATAGAGATTAAAAAGAATAAAATAGCAAAGGCAACGAGGCTTTTCTTCTGGATATTAATCACAGCGAATATCCCCATGGCGAAGATGGCAAAGATGCTGATTAATGCCGGAATATCTTTCAAGGTTTGCATTGGTATTTGATTAAAGGAATAATCGAAACACAAGGGATGTGGAAAGATTAAGAGGAGAATATATTTGGAAAGAATATAAAATGCCGTAGCCTCGCGATTGAAGAAATCATGGATTAAAAAGAAAGTGCGGTTATTAAAGTCGTAGATTTCTCTTGTTTCGAGGTTGCCTAAAACTTGAATACGGATAATAAAGTAGGTTAAGGTAATACTTGCTAAAACAATTACAATTGTTTTTATTTTTTTAAAATTAAGGGCTCTAAAAAAGTATAGAATTAATGGAATCAGAATAAAGAAAGTTAATCCGTTTTCCTTAGATAACAGGCATAGAAAGAAGAAGAATCCTCCGATTATTAAATCTCTGATAGAACCGGAATCATAATATTTTACCATCAATAATATGGAACAAATCGCGAAAAGAAAACAGATGATTTCATCCGAACCTTTAATACTATTAACTACATCCGTATGGATTGGGTGTGCCGCATAAAGTAAGGCGCAAGTAAATGGAAAGAGGAGCGATTTTTTATCAAATAATTTACAAAGCAAAAGAAATAAAAGCCAACAAGTAAGTGCATATAACAATACGTTCATGAAATGATACACGGAAGGATTATCAGGGAAAAATTGCCACTCGATAGCAAAAAGAATCAAGGGTATAGGACGATATTCAGGAACTATAACTTTATGGAAATATCCTTGCAAACGATCCGTCTTGAGCAATGTCGGGATAGCCTTTATCCCTTGTGTCGTTAGTGTATTTGCTTTAAGAACAAATGGATCATCTATAGTATAATCAAAAGAAATACTCTGGGCATAAAGAATAAAGGCAAACGCTGCAATGATAAACCCTAAAGTAGTTTTAAGGTCAAAGAAAGTTTTGGGGTTATTTAAACTCCCCCCCCCCCGCGTTTATTGGAAGAGGATGGCTTAATAATTGGTTGCTTTTTACTCATCGGAATCGTGATTTGGTGTTATTGAAGGTGGCAAAAGTAAGAAATCCTTTCAATAACCTTATTTGTAAGACAATCCTACAATAGTAAATGGAGAAGATTCTTTGACGAAAAAAAACGATTTACTTGATGAAGAGAACGATTTACTTGATGAAGAAAACGATTTACTTGATGAAGAGAACGATTTACTTGATGAAGAAAACGATTTACTTGATGAAGAGAACGATTTACTTGACGAAGAAAACGCTTTACTTGATGAAGAAAACGATTTACTTTACGAAGAAAACGATTTACTTTACGAAGAAAACGATTTACTTGACGAAGAAAACGCTTTACTTGACGAAGAAAACGATTTACTTGATGAAGAAAACGATTTACTTGATGAAGAGAATCGTTTTTTTGAACCAATACATCTCGGAAAATAGTCCTAAAATAGATCGAATTACGAATATACCTTGGAATAAAGCCGAATTTTTATGGAATTTTATTCCCCTATTCTTATTAAATTCCTGATTTCAAGAATTGAATACTGTTCTTTATATCCTCATAAAGCACTCTGTCTTCATCAATAAAGGGAACCACGTTTCTATAATCTTCCATCATTGATTCAATGGTAGGTGAAGACTTAAGCGGTCTCCTGAATTCCAGAGCCTGTGCGGCAGTCAGCAATTCAATAGCAAGGATTCTTTCTAAATTCTCAACAACTTTAAACGCCTTTGTTGCGGCATTGGCACCCATGCTTACATGGTCCTCCTGACCATTTGATGAAACAATGCTATCAACAGAAGCAGGTGTGCATAATTGCTTATTCTGACTGACAATGGAAGCAGCAGTATATTGAGGAATCATCAAACCTGAGTTCAATCCTGGATCAGCAACAAGAAATGGCGGCAATCCTCTATGACCAGAGATAAGTTGATAAGTCCTGCGCTCGGAAATGCTCCCCAATTCAGCCAAAGCAATAGCAAGAAAGTCTAATCCTATAGCCAATGGTTGACCATGAAAGTTACCTGCCGAAATTATCAAATCTTCATCAGGAAATATAGTAGGGTTATCAGTAACAGAATTAATTTCTGTAATAAAAACCGATGCGACATATTCGATAGCATCATAGGATGCGCCATGAACCTGTGGAATGCAACGGAAGGAATAAGGGTCTTGAACATGGTCCTTTTGCTGATTGATAATTTCGCTTCCTTCGAGATAATCTTTAATATAATTTGCGGTAATAAATTGCCCTTTATGATGACGAATCTGATGAATTAAAGGATGGAAAGGTTCTATTCGCCCATCAAAAGCATCGAGAGATAAGGCAGAAATAAAATTAGCAAGATGGCTTAATCTTTCTGAATGAATCAAACAATAAACCCCATAAGCAGCCATGAATTGAGTGCCGTTAAGAAGTGCTAATCCGTCTTTTGCTTTTAGTTTTATAGGTTCAAGTTTCAGATAATCAAGAACAAGTTTTGTTGATTGTCTTTTGTGTTTAAAATAAACTTTCCCCATTCCAATCAAAGGCAAAGAAAGATGTGCCAATGGAGCCAAATCACCTGATGCACCTAAAGATCCTTGTTGATAAATTATTGGAAGGATGTCATTATTATAAAAGTAAATAAGGCGCTCAACGACTTCTAATTGAATACCGGAATTACCATAAGACAAACCTTGAATCTTTAAGAACAACATCAATTTTACAATCTCTTTTGGGACTTCATCACCTGTTCCACAGGCATGAGACATGACGAGATTATTCTGCAAAGTATCCAAGTCTTCAGGGGAAATACTTTTATTATACAATGAGCCAAAGCCCGTATTCACACCATAAATACTTTCATTGCCAGATGCAATTCTATTATCTAAATACTCGCGGCACTTGACGATTCTATTCTTGGAATCATCGGATAATTCCAGTTGATAATCTCCAGTCAGGATGTCCTTGATGGTTGATAAATCAATCTTATCAGCGGTGATCGTATGTGTCTTCATAGCTTATTTGAATCGTTTAATAACTTCGTCAATAGTCAGGTTTTTGAATTGTTCACCACTCGCCATATCTTTCAAAGTAACCGTATTTGTTTTCATTTCTTCTTCGCCAATAACTGCCACAAAAGGAATCTTCTTATCATCTGCGTAAGCAAACTGTTTCTTAAGTTTTGTATGGTCGGGATACAACTCTGAATTAATACCTTCAGCCCGAACCTTAGACACTAAATTCAAACAAAACGTCTCCTCTTCTTTTCCAAAATTAACAAACAATAATTGTGTGGAATCATTCTTGAAATCAGGGAACTTTCCAAGCTCATTCAATACATCATAAATCCTGTCTGCTCCAAAAGAAATTCCAACACCTGATACATTCGGCAGCCCGAAGATGCCCGTCAAATCATCATACCGACCACCTCCGCAAATGCTTCCCATGGAGACATTATTTGCTTTCACTTCGATGATGGCACCAGTGTAATAGTTGAGACCACGAGCAAGCGTTCCATCTAAAATAGTTTTTGGAAAAAGTTTGAGCGGTACTAAATAATCAATAAAAAGTGTTTCCAATTCTTCAACGCCTTTAAGACCTATTTCAGAATCTTTCATTAGTTCTTTTAGCCCTTTAATTACTATGATATCAAACTTAGATATTTTAATAAATTCAAGAACCTTTTCTATAGATTGTTTATTAATTCCTTTATCATATAATTCTTGTTTTACACCGTTGGAACCAACTTTATCAAATTTATCAATCGCAGTTACAATATCAGTAAATTTATCCATCTCACCAATTACCTCACAAAGCCCAGCCAAGAGTTTCCTGTTATTAATCTTAATAGTAACCTCCATCCCAAGCCTCGTAAACACCTCATCAATTATCTGAATCAACTCCACTTCATTCAGCAAAGAATCGCTCCCGATGACATCTACATCGCATTGATAGAACTCGCGGTAACGACCCTTTTGAGGGCGGTCGGCACGCCAAACGGGTTGGATTTGATAACGCTTGAAGGGGAAGGTGATTTCATGCTGATGCATCACCACATAGCGGGCAAAAGGCACGGTCAAATCATACCGCAAACCCTTTTCAGAAATCTCATTCAGTTTAATATCAGTTTCCGATTTATTAATCTGATCCACGACAGGACCGGAGTTCAGAATCTTAAACAACAATTTATCGCCTTCATCGCCATACTTGCCAGTCAGCGTCTCCAGATTCTCCATCGAAGGCGTCTCGATTTGCTGGTAGCCATACTTCTGAAATACCTTTTTGATAGTATCGAAAATATAATTCCGTCTGTTCATTTCGACAGGCGAAAAATCGCGGGTTCCCTTGGGTATGCTCGGTTTCATAATATCCTTTTATAAGGGCGCAAAAATAGGAATCTTTTCGAGCTTATTAATGATACTATTCATCATCGTCGTGTTGCAGCTCCCAAAAGGTCGGTATCTCAAGACGATGATGATAAAATAATTGAAACGACCGTACAAAATCCATGCTCCTGTCGGCTTTCTGGAAGTCCCGTTCGTACGGGGTTCTGCCGACAGGTTTTTATTTATTGGAATTCCAATTATCAAAACCTGAAATGAGAATCCCGTACGTACGGGATCAGGAACATGGAAATGATCACCTTTTGGGTGTAAAAGTCTCGTTTCGTAAATCGTGATCACGTTTTTCAAATCGTAGTCACGTTTTCAAAATCGTAGCTACGTTTTAGGAATCGTAGCTACGTTTTAGGAATCGTAGCTACGTTTTAGGAATCGTAGCTACGTTTTTGGAATCGTAGCTACGTTTTGATAATCGTAGCTACGTTTTTGGAATCGTAGCTACGTTTTGAGAATCGTAGCTACGTTTTAGGAATCGTAGCTACGTTTTAGGAATCGTAGCTACGTTTTAGGAATCGTAGCTACGTTTTTGGAATCGTAGCTACGTTTT
>CAIMUP010000081.1 GCA_903844645.1 uncultured Bacteroidota bacterium | reverse complement strand
GGTTGTTTCAATGACAAAACGCCTACCCTTTAATGCCATTTATCCCTATTAAATGGGTCAATGATTTTACAATCATTAACCCATTTAATAAAGATTAGCTATTACAGAACATCAACAAATAATGTTTGTAAAGCTCCATGTGGTCCTTTAGCCATTCGTAATTGATGCCGAAACCAATATCTATGATTTGGAAGCAATCCGGTTACTAAATTGTCGGCATCATTGGTTCCCATAATCAGGGTAAAAGTAACCCAGTCCAGTGAGATCCACCATGCGTGAAAATGACGTTTGGCACTGGTATTGCCCACTAACTGCACCGTTCCTGATTCAAGCCCTCTGTCTGCTGTAAAAACATTTTTTTGTTTTGGAGAGACTTTTTTAACTTTAAAACCTCCGCTGGCACAGATCGCTGCGGCGTTGGTGGGGTCCAAATCCATTGCGTTTTGGAACGTCCTCATCAGCGACTTCAAAGTCGTCTTGACGGCTCTCCACTTCGTCTTTTTCATTGCTCCTACCGCACTGTTAAATGCTGTAATCGCTGCCAACAAGGCAGTAATCGTGCCGATAGGGATGATTACCAAAGTGCTTGTTCCGCAGGCAGTTGCCACTGCTAATGCTTTCACTCCGCGGCTTGGATCGGTGTCCGTAATTCCTAATACCGCCGTAAGAATGTGAATGGCAGAAGGTGTACTTAATAAGACAAAGTGAAAGCCTTTGCCGGTCTTGGAACCTCTTACCATGTAGAATTTTCCGTTTCTAAATACTGGTGTTTTAATCATTTTAATTTTATTTATTTAATTTATAATTCATCATTTATAATTCCTAATTCTTAAAGCGAATCCAACCATTCTATCAGAGCCTCGGAGTCCAATCCTGTCTTCCTTGACAGGTTATCCAATAATTCCTGATGCCCTTCATCTACATACCTTATGTCCTCATCCGTAAGTTTCGGATATGCTTTTTTCATTGCCGCTTTCTTTTCATTCCAGCGACCTTCTAATGTTGCTTGTGCCATGTTCTTTAATTTAATTTGTTTAATGAAATTTTATGTAATTATTAAGGACGCAAAATTACTACCGATTTTCGTTTTGCGTGTTATATAATTCTTGAAAAGATTTATATAATTCACATATTGAAGTTTGAATCTTTCATCCTTTTATGATAGCGACTTTTTAGGAGCTGCAATAAAACGATGATGAAACTAATTAATGGCTTTATCCGATATATTCGACTGCCAAAAGCAGATCCAACAAGCGTTGCGATGCCATGCCGTCTGTTTTATGGAGGTATTTTTCTTGGAGCAAACCGGTTTTATCACGCGAAAAATCTTGATTGGTATCATCAAAAACCGATTGCGCATACTTTTCAAAAGTCGAAATATCATGCATTATCGGAACGAATTCCGTGATGTCGGCTTCGTTATATTTTGATGTGGATTCTCTTTGTGTGAACGATAAAAAGCAGAATGGTTTTCCGAAGTAAATAGCTTCTAAAATAGCACTGGACGATTGGCAGCACATGAAATCGGAGAGCAACAAAGCTTCGGCGAGGGGTAGCTCGGAATGGAGAAAAATTTTCTGATTGGAGGAGGGATTTTTGGGAGGATTTTGTTTCAGAGCTTCATCAACAATGGTATCGAATTCGGAGGGATGTTTTTTGATGATCAGATTCCAATTATTCTTATCACAAAGCATCGAAAGTTGGATAACGATTTCCTTTTTTTCTTCATCGAATATTTTATTTTCGGCACTCCAGGTGCTTGCAAAGAGGATCGTTTTTTTGTTGCTATCGAGGTTATTATTTTTAAAGAAAGTGGGTTTATCTACCTGTATTTTATTCAAAGAATCTAACTTGCAAAAGCCTATCACCGGGTGGGCATCGGAGGGGTCGTTATTCTTCTTCCAATAATTTGCATTGAGCGTGTTGATGCACGCTCTGGCAGTGAAATGAATGTTTTGTTTTAGGAAAGGCGTATCGAATGTTAAGGCGTATTGCAAATTCACAGAAGGCTTTTTGTGATACCTCGCAACATCGGCAAGTTTCCTGCCCAACTCGGTTTGTTTATGATAGATGCAAACATCGGGATTCAGTTTCTCGAAGATATTATTCATCCATTCGTAATGGAGATTTATACCTTGCAAAAGATTGCTCTTACGGAAGATAGAAAACCGTGTATCTATGTTTTCAATGGCATCATAAAACTTGTTGTTACTGAAACTTCCCTTTCTGAAACTCTGGAAATTATAGACAGAAATATTATTCCCTTTTAGCAGCTTGGTGGGGATGGTATATTGCTTGTCAATCCCTGATTCTACCTGAATAATGCTCAAATGGCAGTCTTTATTTTTATGGATCAATTCGAAGAATGTTTCAAACAATTTAAGATCAGGCGGAGTGTCGTACATCACCAGCAGAATGTGTCTTTTACCTTCGGTTTTGGGTTTGATAAAATAGAATTTTAAAGAATAAAACAAGTGATAGATTTGGTAGAAAATATTCTTGATTTGTTTCTTTAACTGAATAAAAGCAGAAACTTTTTCTTCCCTGAAAACAGTGGATACTTTGGTGGATATAGTAAGTGCTTTCAACTCCGATTCCGCAAGTAAATAAACATCTGCGAGATTGAAAGTAACATCGAGAGGAGAAGCCTTTGGGATGAGTTCGAGCAGGTAGTTCACGGTGATTAAAAGGACATGTTTGGGCAACAAATACTTTATTGCAAAGGGATACAGAAGAGTAAAAGCCTGATCTTTTTCGTGCCTTGTTTTGATATACCTATTTGCATCCAAATTAGTATTGGACAGCTTCTCGATAAGGGTTTCTAATTCACTGAAAAGTATTTCGGCAGCACGATATTCAACATCGTTGTTGGAGTAATTTATCTTCTCGATAATACTCTTTTCGATCCCTTTCGATTCTTTGATGTAGCAGTTTTGAAACAACAATTTACAGGTAGAATTATCTGACTTGTAAAGATTGGAATCATCGGTTATGAAGAGTTTCATGGGAGTATTTGCGAGGATTAAATATCCATTAAAAAGGCACTTGGTTTAAAGATTTTGGAGATGCTTTCCATAGTATATAATTTTAATCTTATTACATAAAAAACAATAACAAAAATCAAAGGCAAAAAGGAGATGCATTTGAACAATGTAGCTGTAATATTAAACAGATAATAGCATGAAAATATTCCGCATAATAAGAAAATAACGATGCCGAAGATCCACCAGAAATATCCTAAATTAAAGACGAAATCGGATGAGTTGATTGCAAAATACCATGTCATAAAATATACCGCCATCCTCACTATTACCGCGGTAATGGCAGCTCCGAGCAATCCAAAACTTGGAAGTAAAAGAATATTTACCCCGACCGTTACACAACCTGCTACAAAGTTAAGCCAGGGCAACTTCCTTACTTGATTCTTAAAGTAAAATAAGGGCACGGAATAGACAATGTACAGATACCTGAAAAGATAACTTATCAAAAGTACGGGTACGAGATAAACGGCTATTGAATATACAGGTTTCAGGAAATGAATTACCAAGGGAGTGGCGGCACATAAGCCTCCGATAATTACCATCACTACCAAGCCCATCAGGCGGAAGATTTTATTGATGGATTCTTCATGGCTTTTATGATTAACTTTAAACATTTCGTAGATGGGTGGATACATGGCTCCTTGAATAGATGCAATGCCGATTTCTACGAACATAACGATTGCCATAGAGACATTGAAAACCGCGAGGGATGTGAAGTTGAGATAGTTTTCTATCATCACGCGGTCGTAGCTGCTGTAGATAAATCCGAAGACGACATAAGGGATGATGGACAAGGAATATTTGAAGGAATTGGATAGAAAACGAAAGTCGAATTTCAGCCCGCCAATCTCTTTAAAAAGGAATATTAAACTGACAATGGTTACTGCCATTACGCCTATCAATTTACACCAGATAATCCCTGCTGCCTCGAACCGAAAGACCAGGATGGCAAGGGCTTCGGCGATGGTGGAAACAACAAATACACTGCCCGAAAGCCATAGATAACTTTTCGTTTTTTGCATGTTGAGATAGTATAAAAGCTGAATCGTATTCAGTGCGCTGGTGGTGGCTGTTATCAATGCTGAAATTCCGTAAGGAAAATAGGTAAATTCAGGATGTTTGAAGACGTGGTTATGAATTTTCTGCCCGAAAGGGATGGTGATAATCAAAAAAAAGAGGGAGATACCCATCGTCATAATGAGCACAGTGGAAAGGTAGGCTCCGATTAGTTTGTGATTCTTTTTATAATCAAAAAAATACCTCGAAAAGGTGCTGTTATATCCCAATGAAAGAAAAATCGGAAGGGCACTTGCGATGGTGGCGTTGAGCCCTATTATTCCAAAATTATATGGCGTTACAAACACTAAAAATATGGGGAGTAACACAATCCGCGAGAGGGTAGGGAGGGTGCCCATGATGCTGAATGCAGCGGATGATTGGATTAACTTTCGGAAGTTAAGATTCATAAAATATCGGAGGGTAAGGGCTTCATCGGGTCATTAAAAAATAAGTTTCGGGCGGGCAAAAATACAAACAAAATGATTATGGCTTAAATTTCATTAGGACAAAGTTACGGAATATTTTATGATCCTAAATGCAATTCCCATTGAACCATCTAAAATTTGCCCTTATATAAAGGAGTGTTTCGAGCCGATTCATACATTTTTCCTCCTTCCGCGAATCATAAAAGGACGATTTTGGATCCGTATTTTGAATGTACACGTGTACAATTGGCAAATACAACAGGATTTGCCTGTTCTACACGTGTACATCTGGAAATACAACAGGATTTGCCAATAGTACACGTGTACTATTGGCAAATCCTACCGTATCGGTGAATTGTACACGTGTACAATCGTTCCTGCAACTGTATTTGCCAAATGTACACGTGTACATTTGGCAAATACTACTGTATCGGTGAATTGTACACGGAACATTGTCTCGGATACTGTTGCAGGAGGAATTGTACACGTGTACTTCGGGGTAAAATTTGAGAATTTGCCCGTTTTCATTCTCGGCATCGAATCATCCCTCTTTTTTTTCCTTAATTTGCACTCCTTATAGTATAGCATGATTCTTACCGAAGTTAAAACCGCGAACGATGCCCACGATTTCCTGAAAGTTCCGCTCCGAATTTATCGGAATGACAGCCACTGGGTGCGTCCTTTGGATAAAGATTTGGATGCCGTTTTCGATACGAAGAAGAATAAATATTTTCGTCATGGCGAATGTATTCGATGGATTTTGAGGGATGATAATGGGGAATTAATCG
Source organism: uncultured Bacteroidota bacterium (assembly GCA_903844645.1). Taxonomy (GTDB): domain Bacteria; phylum Bacteroidota; class Bacteroidia; order AKYH767-A; family JABDAW01; genus JABDAW01. The sequence continues at coordinate 21,001 of CAIMUP010000081.1, read as the reverse complement.
GTCGCGTCGCGGCATTTATTAATTATAAAACCGCTGAAACTTTTGAGCAACCTACGGGTGGTATCGGGTTTTTTGAATGTAATAATGATAAAAATGCGGCTGCCATTATGTTTGATGTTTGCAGAGATTGGTTAAAGAATAAAGGCATGGAAGCGATGGACGGACCGATTAATTTTGGTGAGAAAGATGCCTGGTGGGGCTTGCTTGTAGATGGATTTACCGACCCGACTTACCGGATGAATTATAACCCGCCCTACTATCGCGAATTGTTTGAGGGATATGGATTCAAGACATACTACGAGCAGTATTGTTATCACATTCCGGTGCATCACCAAGTTCCCGAAAATTATAAAAAAAAGGCGGATAGGATAAAGGAAAATCCAGCTTATAGAAGTGAGCATATCAGGAAGAATAACTTGGAAAAATATACACAAGATTTCCGCACTATTTACAATAAAGCCTGGGGCAAACATGTCGGATTTAAAGACATGGAAGCCGCTCAGGCAAAGGCAATCATGAAATCTATCAAGCCAATTATGGAAGAAGAATTGATATGGTTTGCCTACTTTAATAATGAACCTATCGGCTTCTTTATTATGCTTCCCGAGTTGAATCAAATCTTTAAGAAACTGAATGGGAAATTAGATTGGTGGGGGAAGATAAAGTTCTTGTTTTATAAGAGAATGGGGGTGATAAATAAGATGTTCGGGGTCGTATTTGGAATCATTCCAGAGCACCAAGGCAAAGGGGTTGAGGGGTATATTATCATGTCTGCTGCCGATGTTATTCAAAAACAAACCCGCTATAAAGACCTCGAGATGACCTGGATAGGCGACTTCAACCCGAAGATGATTCATCTGGTAGAATCGCTTGGTTCTACACGCTGCAAGACCTACATTACGTACCGAAAACTCTTTGACGAAAGCAAGGAATTTACACGCGCCCCAAACATTATTTGAAAATAAATGGAGGAAAGGTTGCGCACTTCCCAATTTAATACTATTTTTGCAGCCCCAAACAAAAATCACTTACCGATTCCGTAGCTCAGCTGGTAGAGCATAACACTTTTAATGTTGGGGTCCTGGGTTCGAGTCCCAGCGGGATCACTGGAAAGGGAAAAGAACGATAGAAATATCGTTCTTTTTTTGTTTAATATTCCTATTTACCATAATCAAAAACCCAAAAGCCCGAACCCTATACTTGCAGGATTGGGGCTTTCGATTTTTTTGTCTATCTTTTAGAAAATAAACGAGCTACTTTGAAGCGGCTTCATTCACTATTGAACAACGATTTTGGTTTGTAATACAGCATCCCCTTTATTCAGCGAAACGAGATAGATTCTGCCCGGTTTTATGGAAACAAATAAAGGAGGGACGATTATTACTATGGATATGCCCTGATATGCTGCCAAAAGAATAACACTCACCGCAATGTTGATGGCATCAATTTTTTGTTGGATATTATGTTCTTTTCTCACATCGGCACTCCTTTATTATAAGAGCTGATTTTCTATGAATACAATTTTTGCAAAGGTATAATCGCTGCCAACAACATTGCCCATCATTTCTTCAAAAGCAAAAACCGTGTCATTCCTTTTGCGAGGAACGACATGGCTTAGAAATTTCATGTCATTCCCTTTGCGAGGAACGACTTATCTTAGAGATTTTATGTCATTCCTCTTGCTAGGAACGACATATCTTAGAGATTTTATGTCATTCCTCTTGCTAGGAACGACATATCTTAGAGATTTTATGTCGTTCCTCTTGCTAGGAACGACATGTTTTGGGGTATTGGGGTTAGACAGAAACGACATAAATGCCTATTTTGAGTCATTTTTAAGACTAAATTCACTAAGAATGATTATCATAAACAATGCAATACTATTCCAAAAAAAGATATTAGCATATTAAATTAAGTTAATATAATCAATAAATGGCTAAATCAATTAAACACTGCTCTGTTTAATGATGAATAAAATAAAATGCGAATAAACTTTATAAGACCTTACATTTTCGCGAAAAGGCAAAAATTAAATACCATATTACTGAACTTTGAATTCGTTAAGGTCAGGCGGGTACTGTTTTTTGCGGTCCTTTTCTATCGAATAAATCATCTGTCCGAGGTTTGCAAGGAAGGGAAAACCAATGGTGGAGTTGGCATATTTTCCATTTAGAATAGGTTTAGTATTCGTGTAAATAGTGGCAGATAAAAAGAACTCCACCTTGTTGTTGAAGTCGGCAAAATAAGCACAGTCCACGAGGTATCCCCAGGCTTGCCCCACAATGTTGTAGATGCGAAGATTGCGGTCTTCGATGACCTCTTTCATGGTGCCGTAATAGAGGTATTTCTTCCACGAATCGCCCCATCCATCCTCGGGACAATACATCGGATAGTTGCATTCGCTGGGATAAAGCGACATGTATTTGCGAATGAAATTATAGTCGTCTTGAGTCAATAAAAACCGCTTCTGTTGCGGCACGGCTTGCGGGAATATCAGGGAGATAAGGATGTCGTTCAAGTCCTGAAGGTTGAGGTAATTCCCGAAACTCCAGTCCTTGGGTTTGCCTACCAATTTTCCTTCTCCATTAATCCATCCGATGCCCTTCTTCACTGTGCCTAAAGGGTTCTTGAAGAGGTTAGGATTGAAAGCCATCGGCTGATCATAGACTATGTTTCCGGCATCATCAAAGAACTTCATAGGGTTGGTATATCGGTTGGAAAGGGTATCGCAAGAGGAGAAGAAACGAGTAACGATGCGGGTCATAGGATAGCCCATTTCCCACAGACGTTTGTTGAGATATTCCTGTCCGCAGAACTCATACATCCGGTTGTATGCATCGTTGTTACTCACCAGTAACATCTTCTTGACATAATGCGAAAGTGAAGGGTATTTGGTCTCCGATGTGCTGTCGTATTTATCTCCATATTGGCAAGGATGGGCGGTATCAATTTCCATCCTACTATACTTCGTGAAACCAGGAATACCAAGGCGATTAATCTTCTCCAAAGCCACAGCAATCGTGGGAAGCTTCACCGTACTTGCGGGATAAAAATAGGCATTCGGATTAAGATGAAAGGTATATTGTTTAAACGAAGGCTTGTTGTCCTTATCACGATTAATCTGCGTGTAGATAATCTGGATCTCGCGTTGATTGATTGTTCTAAGAACATCTTTGAATTTATCAGGATGCGCTTTCAGGAAAGCGTTTAGAAACTTGGTATCAACCGTAGTAGATGTGCTTGCGGTCTTATCTTTATCACCAGCACTGATGAAGCAAATGAATAAAACGAAAACTACGAAATAGGTAAAGATTCTATTGTTCCGTTTTATCATTGTCTTGAGAAAAAGAAATTACTTCTTTCGAGCAATCATGAGATTGGATTCTCCAACGAAATAGTTGTAGCCAATGCCGAATTCTAATTTTTTGATGGTCGCACTGTCTTCTTTATAAGCGGCTCGCAATTCCTTCTGGAAGTCGTCAGCGAATAGCTTGATAGGACGAATGTATTTTCCATAGAGCTTAATATCGAATTTATTTTTGTCGAAATACTTGTATGGAATACCCGAATCATCTTGAAGAACCATGTTGGAATGGGCAAGGATAGCATCCCTAATTTGAGAGAAGAAAGAGTGATGCATGAGGCAAGAGGCGGACTTTAGATAGGTGCTCACATTGTTTAAATTGGAAAGGTACTTAGCCATTCCTTTATTATTATCTAACTTTCCATTGCTTAGATCGCAAGAGAAATAATAAACTGTTTGCAGATAATCATTATCAGGATTTTTGAAATCTATTTGTACGCCATAATTAGTCTTTCCTTTCGGAACCTTCTGAACGAATTCACTTGGAACAATAGCTCCCATACTATCTATTTGAACAGGGTGCACATCAATTATCTTATTCCCCGCTCTCTCAATAAAGACAAATAAAACAGGGATGGTTCCATTCAATTCATCGCTGTGGAAATCCTTAGACATGGAGTTGGTGCGGAAGAAACTGAAGTTAAGAATGGAGGTCAGGGAGTTCTTTATTTCATTAAAATACATGCCTAAAGAATCAGCAGGAACCTTCGAGAAATCAGGTACCGTTCCAACTGGTTCCAAGGCTAGCATGACATACTTATTTGCCGATGGGAAGAACGTAAAAGCATTCAAGAAATCAGGTCCACTGAAGGGATAGAATAAGGTTGTAGTATCTTTATCTTTCATTTCCGCATTACGCCATTCTACCATCTTTGGGTAACCTCTTTTCTCCTGACTTTTCGTCCAGTTATCGGAGAAAGAGGTGGAATATTTCTCCCACTTTTTACTTTCATGCAATGATTTTAAAGTAGTGCTGTCATCAGCCGGCATACCGGAAAGCAAACGGGCAATATCATTGTACTTTCTGTCTCCTTTCGGAATGAAATGTCTTGCATTAGCCAGCTTTGCACTATCAATTTTGGTGGAATCAACTGCTTTAATGTTCTTGGATTTGTTTCCATTGCTGCATCCGATAAAGATTAAATAACAAAGGAGAATAGAGCCTATAAAAGCCCCATTAATTTTAAAATGTTTCATGGTTATTATTTTTATGATTAGATTTTATTTGCTGGTACGGGTAGAGATAAACTGTCCGATATAATATACTATTAGCCCAGCAAAAATAGTACCGAAACCGTACATTGCGATCTCCGGTTTATTATGGATTAAGAAATACATTACCCAGATATTAAGAGCAATAAAAATGATTGGAGTGAACGGGTATCCCCAAGTTTTATAAGGTCTTTCGAGGTTCGGTTCTTTAACACGGAGAACGAATAAACCGATAACAGTTAGTGTAGTGAAGAGACTCAATGTAAAGCCAAGATACGTTACTACTGTCTCGAACTTGGATGTAAATATCAACAGCAAAGCGATGGCAGATTGGATGATGATGGCTACATAAGGAACTTTCTTTTTGTTGGTGGTGGCGAGGAATTTTATGGCTGGTAAATCTTCGCCAATCATCTGCGTAACTCGTGGTCCGGCGAGGACCATGGAGCTTATTGTTGAGATTAATAATAATGAAATTACTAAGGACATTATATTGCCTCCTGTCGCTCCGAATATGTGATTGGCAGAGAAGAAACCGACTTCTTTTTGTCCGATGATTTCGGGGATTTGAGTGGTATAAAGGAACACGAAATTCAATAGGACATAGAGTATCATTACGAGAAATGTTCCTTGCAAGATGGAGCGTGGTAAATTGCGTTGCGGGTTATTGATTTCGCCGGCTACATACGCCGATGCATTCCAGCCGGAGTAGGCATAGGAAACATAGATGAGGGAAACGGCAAATGCCCCGCTGAATATCTCTTTCCAAGATCCTTCAGCAGGGAGTATGGAGATGCTTTGGTGGTCGCTTGCCATGAATCCGCAAGCTATGAAGACGATTATCAGAAGCACTTTTATCCCTGTAAATATCCTTTGAAACTTGGCTCCATGATGCGTATCAAAGGAATGTATTAATGTTATCAATACAACAACAACAGCTCCCACATAAACCTCATTCAAATCTGGAAATACCTTATGCGTATATCCTCCCAAAGCCATTGCTGCTGCGGCAATCGGTGCGCCAAATCCTACGATAGCAGATATCCATCCTGATAGAAATCCTACTGCCGGATGAAATATCTTAGACAGGTAATGATATTCCCCTCCAGACCGTGGCATGGCGGCTCCTAATTCGCTGTAGGATACTGCCCCGCAGAAGGCAATTACGCCGCCTACAATCCACAACATCAGCAATGCAAATACAGTTTTAGTATCAAAAACCTGATACCCTAAACTCGTGAAAACGCCCGTCCCTACCATGTTGGCAATAACAAGTGCGGTGGCTGTATAAAAGCCAATTGGTTTTTTATCTATAGTCATTTTTTAAAGAATTATAAATTAAATAAGATGGGTCGTCAAGCATCTGAAATATTAATCGAATGCTTGATTCTGTTGCGCAGCCATCACACGTATCTTCTCGTAATCGGCTGGCGAAAGATCGTTATAAAAGAAGTTAATAGGATCAATTTTCTTCCCGTTTTTAATCACTTCATAATGGCAATGTGGACCCGTGGAAATCCCTGTGCTTCCTACATATCCTATCAAATCGCCTCGCTTTACCTTCTGCCCTTTGGTCGCTTTAAACTTGCTCATGTGTCCATAAAGCGTAACATACCCGAAGCCGTGATCTATCCTCACACAATTTCCGTAGCCGCCATTATCATATTGAGCACTCATAACCGTACCATTGCCGGTAGCAAAAATCGGTGCACCATATTGCGATACAAAGTCAATGCCGGTATGGAATTGCCACGTTTTATAAATCGGATGAAGACGACCGCCAAAGCCCGAACCGATACCTTTGAAATTCTTCGATTGAATCGGCTGAATCGCGGGGATGCAAGCCAACATTTCATTCTTCCGTTTCGCCAAATTAAACACCTCATCAAACGACTTCGACTGCACATACATTTGCTTAGAAAGCTGATCCAATTTCTTCGTCGTCTCAATAATCAGCGTCGAATTATCATACCCCTCCAGCTCCTTATATTTATTCACGCCACCAAAACCGGCATTCCGAATTTCATCAGGAATCGGTTCCGCCTCCATGATTACTCTATATATATTGTCGTCTTTATCTTGCAAATTTTTCACCACCGCCTCCATTTGCACCGAGCGATGATTCAATAACTCCAATTGCACCTTATATTGACTCAATTCCCGCTTCAATTGTTTTTCCTTCGGAGAATCCAAAAACCGATATGCAACCAGAATAATAATCGTAGCAAAAACACTCGCCGTAGCCAGAAATATCAAGGCACTAACCAGCCGCTTTTTGAGGCTGACAACCACCTTTTCGTATTTCAGCGATTGCGTATTGAAGTGATATTTTACTTTTGGCATCTTAAATTAATTAGGAAAGGGATACGGGATATTTTGTGGAATTATTGTATTAAATTAAAGGAGCGAAAATTTGTTCGCGGTTGCAAATCTACCAAAAAAATCTAATTTTGCCGCCTCACAATGAAAAATAGAACTCAAATACCCCAAAAAGAGCAGTCGGTACACTTGTCTACCAAGTTGGTACGCCTGTCTACCAAATCGGTACGCCTGTCATTCTTTTTGGTAGACTGGTCTACCAACTTGGTACGCTTGTCTACCAAATCGGTACGCCTGTCATTCTTTTTGGTAGACAGGTCTACCAACTTGGTACGCCTGTCTACCAAATCGGTAGACAACTCTACCAAACCAGTTTTTCTTGCCAAAACAACTCCTAATTCACAATTCCTAATTCCTAATTAAATATGACTTCCAAAGAAATTCGCCAAGCCTTCTTAGATTTTTTCGCCTCCAAAGGGCATCAAATTGTGCCGTCTGCGCCGATGGTGATTAAAAATGACCCTACTTTAATGTTCACAAATGCCGGCATGAATCAGTTCAAGGATATTTTCCTGGGCAATTCTCCAGCCAAATATAAACGTGTCGCCGATACCCAAAAATGCCTCCGCGTTTCGGGCAAGCACAACGATTTGGAGGAGGTCGGTCTTGATACTTATCACCACACCATGTTCGAGATGTTGGGGAATTGGTCGTTCGGCGATTATTTCAAAAAAGAAGCCATCGAATGGGCTTGGGAATTGCTGACCGAGGTTTATAAATTAGATAAAGATCGCTTGTATGTGACCGTTTTTGAAGGGGATGAAAAGGAGAATTTGGCGTTCGATGCCGATGCATTTAATTGCTGGAAAAATTGGATTGCCGAGGATCGTATTCTGATGGGGAATAAGAAGGATAATTTCTGGGAAATGGGTGAAACCGGTCCATGCGGTCCCTGTTCGGAGATCCATATTGACTTGCGTTCTGATGAAGAACGGGCGAAAATTGATGGCAAAACTTTGGTGAATGCTAGCCATCCGCAGGTCATTGAAATTTGGAATAATGTATTCATGGAATTTAATCGCATGAATGATGGAAAGCTGATTCCTTTGCCAGATAAACATGTAGATACAGGCATGGGTTTCGAGCGTCTTTGCATGGCGATGCAAGGCAAGACTTCCAATTATGATACCGACGTTTTCCAGCCCATGATTCAGTTCATGGCAAAGCGTTCCGGCTTCGCTTATGGCAGCAATGAAAAGACCGATATTGCGATGCGCGTCCTTGCCGATCATGTCCGAGCGATTGCTTTTGCGATTGCCGATGGGCAGCTTCCTTCGAATAATAAAGCGGGCTATGTTATCCGTCGGATTCTTCGTCGGGCTGTGCGATATGCTTATACTTTTCTGGAATTTAAGGAACCATTTCTGAATAAGTTGGTGCCACTTTTAGCAGAACAATTTGATGGAGTTTTTCCTGAATTGAAGGCACAGCAGGATTTTATTCAGAAGGTGATATTTGAAGAAGAGGCTTCTTTTTTGAGGACTTTGGAAGAGGGTTTAAAACGATTAGATGATCAATTCAATTTCTTGGGATTTGCTGACCATGATGGACGTAAGAAAATTCTTTCTGGGGAATTTGCTTTTGAACTTTACGATACCTTTGGCTTCCCAATTGATTTAACTGAATTGATTACTCGGGAGAAAGGAATTGAGGTTGACATGGAAGGTTTTGATAATTGTATGGCAGAGCAAAAAGCTCGTTCTCGCAATGCTGCCACTGTTGAAACTGAAGACTGGATTGTATTGAATGATGGCGAAACAAAGTTCATTGGTTATGAAGAATTGGAAGGCGATGTGCAGATCTTGAAATATCGAAAAGTAAAAGCAAAAGGCAAGCAGCAATTTCAATTGGTATTTGATGTAACGCCTTTCTATGCCGAGAGTGGCGGGCAAGTTGGGGATACCGGTTTCATTGAAAACATCAATGAAAAGATATACATCACCGATACTCAAAAAGAGAATAATCTCATAGTTCATCTTGCCGATCAATTACCCGAAAGTATGACAGGGAAGTTTCATGCAGTTGTTGATAAATCAAAACGAAAACTCACAGAGAATAATCACTCTGCAACGCATTTGTTGCATGCTGCATTGCGCCAGGTTCTTGGGAAGCATGTTGCACAGAAAGGATCTTTGGTGAATGAAGAACATACACGTTTCGACTTCTCTCATTTCTCAAAAGTAACCGATGAAGAATTAAAATCTATTGAAGAAATAGTGAATAGAAAGGTTCGTGAAAATATTCCCTTAATTGAAAGAAGAAATGTCCCGATAGAAGAAGCAAAAGCAATGGGTGCAATGGCTCTCTTTGGTGAGAAATATGGAGATTTTGTTCGTGTGATTACTTTTGATAAAGATTATTCTGTAGAGCTTTGTGGAGGCACTCATGTCAAAGCAACCGGACAAATTGGCTTATTCAAAATTGTTTCGGAAGGTGCAGTAGCTGCCGGAGTTCGACGTATCGAAGCAATTACCGCAGATAAAGCGGAAGATTATTTCAACCAACAAATCGAAACTATTAATCAGATAAAAGACCTTCTTAAAAACCCATCCGATCTTATCAAAGGAGTTCAGTCCATTATCATGGAGAATGACGCATTGAAGAAGACCATCGAAGCCATGATTATTGAAAAGGTTGGCATTGTGAAAGCTGATTTATTAACCAGGATTAAGAACATCAATGGCATTAATTTCCTTGCCGAGATTATTGACCTGCCTTCTGCCGATGCAATTAAAACCTTGTCCTATGAGATGAAAAACCAACAGGATAATATAGTCCTCGTGCTTGGTGCAATCATTGAAGGCAAGGCTCATTTATCTATCATAATTTCCGAAAATCTTCTCAAAGAAAAGAACCTTGATGCCAACAAAATGATTCGTGATTTAGCTAAAGATATTCAAGGTGGCGGTGGTGGTCAACCGTTCTATGCAACTGCTGGTGGGAAGAACCCTGATGGTCTCAAGAGTGCCGTGAATCGTGCCATTACATTCATTCAATAATTAAATCGCAAACTTATAAACATAATTAAATACCATGAAAAATTTGATCATTATTTCTTTTATCGCGATGGCGATGCTTACCTCTTGTTCCGATAAAAAGAAGAACACGGGGCTTACCTTCAGCAATGATTTGGAGAATGTTTCGGGCTGGTCAGACGGCAATACGTTGACTGTCGGCTTGGGGCATTCCGGAAAATATTTCTCGAAGATTACACCAGAAAATCAATACAGTTTTACCTTTCATAAACCCTTGAAAGATATTTCTGCAAAGCGCGTGAAGAAGGCAGAATACAGCGTGTGGGTGAACCTTCCGAACAGCACTTCGGAAGCTACTTTGGTGTTCTCGGTGGATAGCGCGAGCAAGAGCATGATGTGGATTGGGACTTCCACGAAGGAACTTGCGGTGGCTCCGAATAAGTGGGTGCAGATTAAGGGAAAGGCGACCTTGCCTGCGAACATGAATCGGGAAAATGAATTGAAAATTTATGTGTGGGATAACGGCAAGGACCCTGTCTTGGTGGATGATTTCGAGATAAGTTTTAAGGACTAAAAAAGGCAATACAATTTTAGTATCCCACAAAAAAAGGCTACCATTTCTGGTAGCCTTTTTTTATTATTTTGAAAAAAATTACCCAATCACCTGCTGTACCCAATCGCCTATTATTTCGGATTCATCGCCTACGGTATTAACGTAGGTTGCCCTAACAAACAGGGTTTTGACGACATCGGCAGTGAGCAGATGAATTAAATACAAAGCCCGTTTTATGTTTTTTAAGATACGTCGGAACGATGCTCTGTAAGACGGTATCTGCCGCTCCGGTAAACCATCCGAGATTGACCAATTGATTCTCCGGCATCCACATAAATTTTAAACTCAGCCTTATTTTCAGGAAAGGTCCTGAAATGCAGGAGGACAATAATAGGGTTACCATACTTTCCACGACTCCACACTCGGGTCGGTTTAAAATTTTTCGTTTCATCAATTCTCTTTCCATTCAGGAAATTCTTGACCATCATTTCTACTTCGTTTAACATTTTCATTTTTTTTAAGTTTTAATTATTGTTTGTTAAGATTATTTTTCCTGGGAATTCCATGCTGTGGCTTGATACCCCATTGCTGGGGCTCGATACGCCCTTGCTGGGGCTTGATACCCCATTACTGGGGATAGGTACGCCCTTGCTGGGGATAGGAATACCCATACTGGGGATAGGTATACCCTTGCTTGGGATAGGTACGCCCTTGCTGGGGCTTGATACCCCATTGCTGGGGATAGGTACACCCTTGCTGGGGATAGGTACGCCCTTGCTGGGGATTTATAATCCCTTGCTGGGGATTTCAAATCCCACGTTAAGGATTTGAAGGAATAAAAGGGGTATTACGATGCCCAAACAAGCTGTTTTATAGCTTATTAATGAATAAAAACTACGATTCTCGGAATTTAATAAGAGCCGCATCTCGAGGTGAAATTTTTGGCTGCCAATTGGCGAAGCACGATTTGGAATGTAAAAAAATCGCTATTTTTTTTGGTCAATCTTTCATAAAATTGAAGCGATAGGGTAGGGGATGAAAAGGCGATTTTTATATTGTAAGATGAGATTCTGAATAGAAAATAACGATACGGAATACTATAAAACCTTACGCCGAGGCGGCAAAAAAATGTTGAAAATTTTATGTAATTCTTACATCTGTTTTGTAACCTTATGAACGGTTTTGAGGTACAAAGGCACAAATTGAGAAACCAATTTAGTCGTTTTACACCAACCCAGCGGTCATTTTATAGTGCCATTATGAATATTTAATACCATCCAAACCACAGAAACCAAACAAACCGAACCCAAGAAAACTAAATCAAAGAATCATGAAAAATTTTACAAAACCAACAATGAAATCAGCGGTAATAGTAGTAGCGATGCTGCTTTTTACGGCTATTAATCAGGCGGCATTTTCGCAAAGCCTCGGTATCGGCAGCAGTGCCTTTACGCCCGATGCATCCTCGGTTTTAGAGATCCGATCCACTACGCTCGGAATGTTAGTGCCGCGATTAAATACCGCCCAACGCGACGCGATTATTTCACCTGCTACGGGGCTTTTTATTTATAATTTGACGACGAATACGTTCAATTATTATAACGGGACCGCGTGGGTCGCAGCCATCGGACCGCAAGGGATTCAGGGAATTCAAGGGGTTACAGGAGCAACTGGAGATCAGGGGATAGCAGGGGCAACGGGTAATCAAGGCATACAAGGTATTCAGGGAATACAAGGTGTTACAGGAGCAACAGGAGTGCAGGGAATACAAGGTATTCTGGGTTTAGTTGGAGCTACTGGAGCAACAGGAGGTCAAGGAATAGCAGGGGCGACGGGAGCTACGGGTAATCAAGGAACACAAGGTATTCAAGGAACAGTGGGGGCTACAGGAGCTACGGGTAATCAAGGGGTACAAGGTATTCAAGGAATAACTGGAGCTACAGGTAGTCAAGGAATACAGGGTATAGCAGGAGCTATGGGTGCGACGGGTAATCAAGGAACACAAGGCGTACAAGGAATAGCAGGGGTTACAGGTGCGACAGGAGATCAGGGAATACAGGGTATTCAGGGAATGCAAGGTGTTACAGGAGCAACGGGAGATCAGGGAATACAAGGTATTCAAGGAATACAAGGTATTCAAGGAATAGCAGGGGTTACAGGAGCTACGGGAGATCAAGGAATACAAGGAGTTCAGGGAATAGCAGGTGTTACAGGTGCAACGGGAGATCAGGGAATACAAGGTATTCAAGGAATAGCAGGATCGACAGGTGCAACAGGTAATCAGGGAATACAAGGTATTCAAGGAATAGCAGGATCGACAGGTGCAACGGGTAATCAGGGGATACAAGGTATTCAAGGAATAGCAGGTGTAACGGGTAATCAAGGAATACAAGGTATTCAAGGTGTACAAGGAATAGCAGGGGCTACAGGTGCGACGGGAACAGCGGGCACTGATGGAACAAATGGGGCAACAGGTGCTACTGGAGCGACAGGAACGGCTGGTACTAATGGAACAAATGGGGCAACAGGCGCAACTGGAGCGACAGGAACGGCTGGTACTAATGGAACAAACGGAGCAACAGGTGCTACTGGAGTAACAGGTACAGCAGGAACAAATGGAACAAACGGAACAAACGGTGTAACAGGTGCTACTGGAGCAACAGGAACGGCGGGTACTAATGGAACAAACGGAGCGACAGGAACAGCGGGCACTAATGGAATAAACGGGGCAACAGGAGCAACGGGAACGGCGGGTACTAATGGAACAAACGGAGCAACAGGTGCTACCGGAGCAACGGGTACTAATGGAACAAACGGTGTAACAGGAGCTACTGGAGCAACGGGTACAGCGGGTACTAATGGAACAAACGGTGTAACTGGTGCAACTGGAACAGCAGGAACAAACGGAACAAACGGTGTAACAGGTGCTACTGGAGCAACAGGTACAGCGGGTACTAATGGAACAAACGGAGTAACAGGTGCCACTGGAGCAACAGGTAGTATTTCATCATTAACTAATACCCATATTTTGGTAGGTAATGCAAGTAATGTGCCGACTGATGTTGCAATGAGTTTAGATGCAACAATGTCAAATACAGGAGCTTTGACTATCGCAGCAAATGCTGTAACTAATGCAAAGGCAGCTCAAATGCCCACAAATACAATTAAAGGAAATAATACAGGAGCTACTGTTAATTCGATAGATTTGACAGTTGCACAAGTAAAAACCATGTTGGGGTTAACAGGGTCTAATTCAGGGGATATAACTATCGCTGGGCAGAATTACATATCTCTTTCAGGACAAACTTTAACAGCGAATGCACTTGACTTATCAGGGACAAATGTGACAGGAATTTTATCTGCTGCGAGATTTCCTGCATTAACTGGTGATGTTACGAATACTGCTGGGACAGTTGCAACCACCATTTCTGCAGGAGCTATTTCTAATTCAAAGATGGCAAACATGGCTACAAAAACGTATAAAGGCAGAACTTCAGCAGGGACTGGTGTTCCAGAAGATGTCTCGGTTGCAACGCTCAAAAGCGATTTGTCACTAAACAATGTAACAAATAATTTACAGGTAATAAATGGCGCTAATTTCAATTCAATAAGTAGTGATGTAATTTCTGCACAACCTGTAGCAGGAAATGCTGGTTATTTTTTCCATTCAATAGATGAAGGGTTATTTTATTATGATGATGGCGCTAGTTGGAATATGATAACTCCTGCATTCTCTGGCGATGTTTCATCAAATGCAGGAGATCCGGCATCTACTGTTATTTCTCCTAATGTGGTTGATTTTTCTAAAATACAGCAGATAAATACTAATTCGTTATTAGGCAGAAGTACTGTGGGAACAGGAAATGTAGAAACAATTTCTCTCGGTTCAGGACTCTCATTGAGTGGGGGAGTGTTGTCATCAACTACGGGTGGTGGTACTGTAAGTTCTGTTTCGGTTACAACCGCCAATGGTATTTCTGGAATCGTTGCAACTAGCACTACAACACCTGCCATTACCTTATCTTTAGGTGCTATAACACCTTCATCAGTTGCTGCTACTGGCACTGTAACTGGTTCAAATCTTTCAGGGACGAATACGGGTAATGTAACATTAGCGGGAGAAAATTATTTATCTATTGCTGGACAAGTAGTTACCGCTGGTTCTGTAAATTTATCCGGTACTAATGTAACAGGTACCTTAGCTGCTGGAAGATTCCCCGCTTTAGGTGGTGATGTTACCACAACCGCAGGTTCACTGACATCCACAATTGCTAACAATGCGGTTACTTATGCCAAGTTTCAACAGGTGGCTGTAAATAGTTTATTAGGAAATCCTACCGGTTCTTTAGCGAATGCAAGTGCAATAACTTTAGGGAGCGGTTTAAGTTTTTCTGGAAGTGTATTAAATACTGTAAATAACGGAACAGTTACCTCTGTGAGTGCTGGTAATCTTTCTCCATTATTTACTACCTCTTTGGCTACTTCAACAACTACTCCTGCATTATCATTTACTCTTAGTAATGCGGGAGCAAATTCTTATTTGGGAAATACATCTGTAACCTCTGCTGCGCCTTCTTATATTACGGCAGGAGCTTTGACAAAGGTTGATGATTCTAATGTTACCTTAACATTGGGTGGTACTCCTTCTACTTCATTGCTTACTTCAGCTTCATTAACTCTTGGATGGACCGGACAATTACCAATATCAAGAGGAGGTACTGGTTCTTCGATTCAAAACTTCGTTGATCTTGCTACTGACCAAACTATTGCCGGTACGAAAACATTTTCTAACCCTGTGATAGGGGGGCTCCTACTTTATCTACACACCTTACTACCAAGAGTTATTCTGATGCTACTTATATTCCTTTGACACAAAGGGGTGCTGTGAATGGTGTAGCTACCTTAGATGGTAGTGGAAAGGTACCCACTTCTCAACTGCCTGCAAGTGCTACTCTTTATAAAGGAACATGGAATGCCAGTACCAATACGCCTTCCATTTCTAATGCGACAGGTTCTACTGGCTATCTATATATAGTCTCGGTTGCGGGTACACAAAACTTGGGATTTGGTAGTCTTACTTTTGCTGTTGGGGATAATGTTATTCACAATGGTAGTATCTATCAAATTATCACCTCGACTCAAAGTGTTACCTCCGTTAATGGTTCTCAAGGGACGGTTGTTTTAACGACTTCTAATATTACCGAAGGCACTAATTTATATTATACCAATGCGAGAACCATTGCTGCGCCTTTGACGGGATATATTACTGGAACCAATATTGCATTGTCTTCTGGGAATACCGTCCTTACTGCCTTCCAGAATATTCAGGCGCAATTAAATGCAAAAGAATCAACCGTTACTGCCGGTACTTCTTCCCAATATTACAGAGGGGATAAAACCTGGGTAACGCTTGACCAATCGGCTGTGGGGTTGGCGAATGTGAACAATACTTCGGATGCGAACAAACCCGTATCTTCTGCTACACAAACGGCATTAAACCTTAAAGCGGACTTAGCTTCGCCTACCTTTACCGGTACGCCTACATTGCCTACGGGTACTATCGGGGTTACGCAGACTGCGGGTAACAGCACTACCGCTGTTGCGACGACTGCCTTCGTAACGGGCGCTATTACTACCGGAAATAACCTTAAAGCGAACGTAGCTTCCCCGACATTCACAGGAACAGTAATAATGCCTACCGGAACGGTATCGGCTGCTCCATTAAAAATGGTGGCTGGTACGAATCTTACAACCCCGGTTGCCGGTTCAATAGAGTTTGATGGTACGAATCTTTTTTATACCAATTCAACTCCTACCCGATTGACCGTGGGTAACTTAGAAACCGCCCAGACATTCACCGGGGTTAAAACATTCACTACTCCTATTCTCGGGGCTGCTACCGCTACTTCAATTAATAAAGTAGCGATCACCGCCCCTGCCACAGGTGCTACCTTAACCATTGCCGATGGCAAGACATTGTTGGCTAATAATACCCTTACTTTATCCGGTACGGATGGCTCGACTTTGAACATTGGTACTGGCGGTACGTTGGGTACGAATGCTTATACTTCTACTGCTTATGCACCGTTGGCTTCTCCGGCATTAACAGGTGTGCCGACAGCTCCCACTGCGGCATTGAGCGATAATTCGACCACGGTTGCGACCACTGCTTTTGTGGCTTCTGCGATAGCTTCCAGTGCATCTACCAGAGTTGTTATGAATGCCAATGTTACGAATGCGACGAACAGTTTTGCTGATGTTACGGGGCTTTCATTCCCCGTGGTTGCAGGAACGTATCACTTCAAATTCACCATTCCTTATACCAGTGCCGCAACGGCTACCGGTAGCAAATGGAGCATCAATGGAAGTGTTGCCGCCACGCGTCTTAATTACACTTGCCTCTGGACGAAGGCAGCAACGACAAACCAAATATATAATGCCACTGCTTACAACACCGGTTCGGCAAGTTCTACCTCATTAACCAATGGCAATGTATGCCTTATCGAAGGCATTGCGGTATTCACTTCCTCCGGTACGATCATCGCTCGTTTTAGCAGCGAATTAAATTCCGGTTCTTCGACCATTACGGCACTGTCAGGGGCAACCGTGGTCTATACTAAAATTCAATAATAATTCTTTAAAACTACAATTCACAGGTCATGTTTCGAATAATTTTATCATTGTCTCACCTCTACTGGCATGCATGCCGCGACTTGCGGAATGGAATCTACGGCTCCCAGCATGGAATCTACGGCTCCCAGCATGGAATCTACGGCTCCCAGCATGGAATCTACGGCTCCCAGCATGGAATCTGCGGCTCCCAGCATGGAATCCACGACTGGCAGAATCCATCTATAGACCTCCGATTTTCAACATTCATTAGGTGCGAATCCTTTTATTTAACAATAAATCACCAATGAAAAAATTAATATCCATGAATAAAATAATCACCATACTCACCATCTTTTACTGCTTGATTTTTGGGAATACCATCGCCCAAGTCATCAGCAATAACGGTGTGGTAGTAACCATTCCGAATGGCATTGTGTTAAACGGCGGTTCGTTGAATAACAGTAGCGGAACGGTATCGAATAATGGAGCGATGATTTTGAGTGGCGATGTTACGAATGGAGGCACGATGGATGGCGATGGAAGCTACACTATTTCGGGCAATTGGGTTAATAACAACACCTTTGCGCAGGGGGCTTCTACGGTGAATTTTATTGGGAATACCAGCCAAAATATCAGTGGCAGCGTAAGTACTGTTTTTAATAATATCAACCTGGATAATACCAGTGGAATGACGCTCTCGCTTTATACTTTAATTAATGGAAACCTAACCTTCGTGAATGGTAAAATTAGCACCCAAAGCAATACCCTGTACATGGGGAACAGCTCCACCGTAAGCGGTGCAGGAGTAGGGAAGTATGTATTCGGTACGTTGCAAAAAGGTATTGCCGCCACATTGAATTTATCAAAGACTTTTGAAGTAGGCGATTCGCTGATTTATGCTCCCGTTACCGTTGATTTTAATGGGACACCGAATGCCACCGGAAGCCTCACAGTGAATACCACTTCGGGGCAACATGCTAACATCTTTACTTCAGGCATTAATCCCTCAAGAGATGTCGCGAGATACTGGTCCATTACGAATTCGGGAGTTACTTCATATACCTCTTACAGCCCTACTTTCAATTTCTTTTCAGGAGATATTATCGGCTCTGCTGATGCCTCCATTTTTCATGTCAAAGAATGGAATAATTCAGCATGGAATTCTACTACCGATGGCATCCGAACAGGTACTTCCACGCAATGTACCGGCATGACCACGTTCAGTGATTTCGCAGTGGGAGAAACCTGTGTAACGCCTGTTGCAGGCATCCTGAATAATACCGGAACGACCGTCATCACTTGCAATAATCCGAGCATCAATCTTACTGCTACCGGTAGCGGCAATTACCTTTGGGATAACGGCTCCACCAATCAGAATAGAACAGTGATTATCGCAGGAACTTATTCTGTTTCTGTCATCAATCCTGCGGGAGGATGTTTTGCAGTAGGAAGCGTAACCATCACGAGTATTCCATTACCTATCCTCACTACTGCCAACACCAATATTCAATGCTATGGTCAGGCTACCGGAACGGCAACTGTTTCCGTTACCTATCTTGCAGGACCTTTCACATACCTTTGGTCTCCCAGTGGGCAAACGACCTTCTCGGCAACCAACTTAATTGGAGGAAATTATACCGTTGCCGTTACGGATACCAACGGATGTACGACTACTTCCAATGTTATTCACATCACCCAACCTTCTCCACTTACCTTGGCGGGAGCTACTCATTTTAGTTATACCAATATCACTTGCTTCGGGGCAGCCGATGGAATTATTCGCGTGAATCCTGCGGGAGGAATTGCACCATATTCCTATTCTTGGACTCCGAGCATCGCTACTACAGCGACCGTTAGCAATCTCACACCCGGAACTTATTCAGTGCTCGTTACCGACTTTAATGGCTGTGCGAAACAATGGGGAGCTACCATCAACCAATCGCCTTCACCAATCACATTAACCCTCTCTCAAACCAATGTTTTAGGCTGCAATGGCGATAGCACAGGCATTGTTATCGCTAACCCAACAGGCGGTATGCCCGGGTATTTATACACTTGGTCTCCCAGCATCGGAACGGCTGCAACAGTGAGTAATCTCGCTTCCGGTTCTTATGCCGTAACCGTTACCGATGTGAATGGATGCACCAAATATTCAGGCACACTCATTACCCAGCCTACCGTAGTATTAATCTCCGCTCCTGACCATTACAGCAAGACCGATCTGGCGTGTTATGGAGGGAATACAGGGATCATCAGAATCAATCCTACTGGTGGAACACCGGGGTACTCCTACGTGTGGTCGCCAAGCCAAGGAAATCACGCCACCGTATCCACCCTCACTGCCGGAGCTTACAATATCACGGTTTCGGATGCGCATGGTTGTACTCGTGTAATCAATGCCAACATCACTCAACCTACTCCTATTAACTATACTTCTGTCGTTACGAATGTTTCTGGATGCGGCTCTCTGGGAAGCATCGTCCTCACAGCCTCTGGCGGCACTGGAATCAAAACCTATTCAAAGAATAATGGCTCCACTTACCAAACCGCAGCTTCATTCACAAACCTCACTCCTGCTACCTATACTGTGAAGATAAAAGATGTCAACGGTTGTGTCAGTGCGGCTACCAACATCCCAATTACCACTAATAACGCTCTCGCATTTACTACGACTGTCGTTAATGCTACGGGCTGTGCGCTCGCCAATGGCAAAATTACGGTCGTTGCTTCGGGTGGGTCAGGCGTTTATTCTTATTCCAAAGACAGCGGCATTACATACCAAACCGCGAATGTATTTTATTCCTTGTTGCATGGCGTATATAAAATACGTGTGAAGGACGTTTTAGGCTGCTATTCAAACATTAATGCTGCTGCCGTAGGACCTATCTGCAAGTACGAGGATATGGAAACAAACCTCCCTGTATTCGGGGCTTTGAGTGCATACCCTATCCCGGCTGATGACCATATCACGGTGTCTTTCACATCCGACATTGAACAACATTATCATCTTCGTTTGACCGATGTATTCGGGAGAGCAATCGTACAGGATAATCCTACTTCCGTCATCGGAAATAATCAATATCAGATAGATCTTACCTACGTTGCTAAAGGTGTTTATTTCATCATCCTTCAGCAGGGCGAAGCTGTATTACAAACCAAGATAGTGGTGCAATAAACCATTTGGTTATTTCAGCTTTGATTCCATCTCACGGCTTGTCTTGAGATATCAGAATTCTATTAGCCTTCTTGCATGATACAGTCCCGAAGGGGCGACCTTTTTATTTGAACATATTTAACGGAATTATAAAATTGTTGGAATTTTTATTTTACCCTTTCCGCAGCAGAGCGATTATGTGGTTCGCTGGCAGATCAGTGAGGATTTAAAGAATCATCCGAATCAAAAAGAGAAGAGTATCGCGAAGCGTATTTACAAGAAACTTATCCCTGAAAAGATGCAAAGAATCTTGAGGAAGATGTATGCCAAAATCCGTAAAGCGAGGATTACGAATGATGCTCTCGGCACGTTCGACCCCAGACAATTCAAACGGTTCGAGCCTTAATTTTATTTCCTGAACTATTTTTCTCCTTTCATGCGTGAAAGATAGTTTATTAGACCTGAAAGGAGAAAAACCTTTTAAGAGGTCGGACAGCATCACCTTTCGGGAGAAAAACCAGAAAGGAGCGTGGATAGGATCACCTTTCGGGTCTTAGGTACAATCTTTAGCAGGTGAAAAAACATCAGCAAGGGCATCAATCCTTTTATATCAAACTTTACTTCCATATTTTAAAAGTTAATTTAATTTTTTTCTTTTGTATTAACCGACGCCAGTCAATAAATAAAATTGCGCAAATCAGAAGTATTCCGACTACCAAACTGGTAATTGATTTCCATGAGGATGCTTCTTC
>CAIMUP010000080.1 GCA_903844645.1 uncultured Bacteroidota bacterium | reverse complement strand
TTATGTAGGTCCTATTAGAGTAGATTTTGAAAACCGATTTTGTTTTGTAGGGGCTTTGGTAATTGGTGATGAAACCTTACTGGGAGCCGTACCAATGGAAGATATGGATTTAATTGTTCATCCCGCCAGCCAAAAACTAATGGCTAATCCATTGCATCCAAACAAACCAAGCTATACTATTAAATAGTGACGATAAAACTGGAAAGATAGCTGCCCCCCGCAGCTTCCTGTATTGTTGACCGTTTAATAATCATTATATCATCCCAAATTTCAAAATTAAAATAACCTGCATCCATCCAAGAAGCCTGAAAAAGCCTACCTATCCGGTTTTCATTTCTTCCATCGTTTTATGATTTCGACCTTCTTGGGGAGCTACAACAAAACGAAGAGGAGAATTAGTATTACACCCAAGAAGCGTGGAAGCGTACTTCTCTGAATAAGAATTAAATCAATCTGAAATTTAATTCTTCAGCTTTTCGGATTAATTCTTTAGAGAAATCTTTGCGGTTTCTGAAGAGGTCGTAATCCGGTTCCACCCTCGATTTAAGGTATTCATTATATTGTAATGTCGTTTCATTATTTCTCCCGAACGTATCGAATAACGATATTTTTGCAAGCTGACGGGGAACTTCATTAGGGCTGCAAATTTTAGGTAATGTAGCCCGATGATTCGTTTTAAAATGGAAAATAACCAAGTCGCCAACCTTAGATTTTATCTCGATTAACTGATGATTAAAGGGATTTATCTTAGGACTTTTTTCATCCGAAAGAGGCATGAATTTATCCATAATCCTTCTATAAATCGTTCGCTCCTGAACCGGCATCAAAAAGTTATCAGCCGTTTTATGCGACCCCGCAAAGACCGATAACCCGCCACCATATTCATTATTATCCTGGAAATAAACACCAAAACGCACCATGTTGAAATCAGGGCTTTTATGGAATACGTTTCCATACTTTTCAACCGTCGTAGTATCTTTATGCCAGTTCGGATAAAAGCCCCGATGCGAGGATGTTTCCTTGGTTAATATCGGTTTTTCATCATTTAATAACTGCCTCGCGATACCCAATATTTTATCGTTGATGGTAAAGGAAATAAACTCGGGATGTGTGTAATAAAGATCAGGCAGTTCACCAATTCCCTTCGCTCTATCCGTCTCTGAAATCTCCGATGAATCGAAAAGATTCATCAATTTATTCCGAACCTCCAAAGTCTCGTTTATATCAAAAACATTCGGAACGATGAGGTATCCATTGTCTTCAAAAAATTCAATTTGTTGTTGAGTTATCATAATGAATATTGTTTTTGGTTAATGCAAAATTAAGAAAATATGTTTAAGAGTTTTCATTCGATCATATCCCATCCTAATGGCTCACCCTGTTGCAGGTTTCTGGTCGCTTTTTTACCAATTATTTCATCTATAAATTTAGGCAACAAACCATAAGCAGGGCGGATAGAGCGGACATTTTCGTTAGTGAATGATTCTCCTTTTAATATATCCTTCACAACAAACAAAGACCTTCCGTATATCTTCCCTTTAGTAGATATTTCAGAGACAAAATAAGCCTCTTGCCCAATAGCTTTCTCGGCTTCTCTTACGGTATCTACCATCAATTTAAATTCAACAGGGTCTAATGAAAATGCAGCATCCGGACCACCAATACTTTTATCGAGGATAAAATGCTTCTCGATGATTTTAGCTCCGAATGCAATCGAAACAATAGGAGCGACGATACCTAAAGTATGATCAGAGAGCCCTGTAATAATATCGAATCTATCGCGCAGGTATTTTATCTGGGAAAGGTTCGCATCCTCCATCATTGCGGGGTAAGAAGAAGTGCATTTAAGCAAAATCAACTCGTGATTATTCATATCATAACATGCCTTGATGACCTCCTCAATGTCCTCAATTTCTGCAATACCTACTGAAAACAAAATAGGTTTGTTTTTAGAGGCTACATATCTAATTAACGGTATATCCTTAATCTCAAAAGACGCAATTTTGTACGCTGGAACCTCCATTTCTTCAAGGAAATCAACCGCAGATTTATCGAACGGAGAAGAGAAGCAAATCAAGCCGAGGTCATCAGCAATCATATTCAATTGAGGCTGCCATTCCCACGGGGTGTAAGCCTTTTGGTACAATTCATAAAGGGTAGTACCATCCCAGATAGTGCCGCTTTTAATTTGAAAATACTCTTTGTCGGATTTGATTGTAATGGTATCGGCTGTATAGGTTTGCAATTTAATAGCGTCAGCACCTGCACGAGCAGCCGCCTTAATTGTTTCTACTGCTATTTCGTAGCTTTGATTGTGATTCGCAGACAATTCTGCAATGATAAAGCACGGTTGATTTTCGCCGATAATTTTATTGCCTATTTTGATATTGTTCAACATAAATTAGTTCTTACGTCGGTTACCTGATCTGATTATGGATAGTGCATTATCACCTTCATTCATCAACACATCGAGAGTTGAAAGAAATGGTATAAACTCACCCCATAATTGTTTATAAATTGGATGAGAATACTTCTGAAATTCTATTGTAATATTTTCTTCTTTGAAAAGATTAATATTTAATAATGGTTCTGCCCCTTCGGCATCGTAAAGATATGTAATACCAGCTTTCTTGCATAGGTTGATAACCTTTTCAGTTCTTCCTAAATCTTCATCAGCAAGGTTCAAATCGGATGAATAGATGATTGTTTTATTCATGCCGAGGTGCTTTAATAAGAAGGAAATTACAGCAACATTCAGATCCATGAGATATACATAATCATGATTGAAAAGTTGTTCGAGCTCGTTGTTATATTGAGTAAAATATTCACAGCTTTTATATGCGAGGGAAATAGTTTTCCAATGATTTCTAAGTTCATTTTTTTGTTGTTCGGCAATAGTAATATCACGAATCTTAGTTTGTTGAGAAGCGTGAGCAACAGGGACTGACAACCATGTTATTCCATTGGACGTTTTCACTCTGTTTCTATGATGCCAAGACTTTTTAATAAACTGGACATGGTCAAAAATAACAAATAAATCGGTTGCATCAATCATTTCAATATATCCCATCCATGGTAGGTAGGTTGGTTGAAGAATTGTTGCGGATAATTTTTGTTGTTTTAGGGATTCCATTTAATAAACTTCAGATGATTATTTTACTTTACCCCACACTATTAAATCAGAATTCATTGGGATTATTTTTTCATTTTTAGAGTCATAATTATCGTACAAACTATGCATAACTTTCATATCCTTAAAATCGAAATATTGAGAAATAAGATTTATGAATTCTTCTTCAGAAAAAAAGGTCATAATACAATTTTCCTCACCTGTTTCATTTATCGTTAATCGAAAAGAATTTGTTCCAATCTGAATCCCTTTTGCATAACGATAGTCGTTCAATAAACGGATATTAAAATACACCATCGAACCTGAATTTAAAAGGTCTTTATCTTTAACCAATGAAAACAATTGGATGATTTTTGAATATTCAAGGTAATAAAGACTTCCGGCTAAGATTAGGGCGTCATATTTTTCATTAGTTTCATCTACAAATTCAATCATGTCATCACAAATGAATCTAAATTTATTTTCAAAATTATTATTATGATAATTCAGAATATTCTTGTTCCCTTGAGCTATCATTTCTTCACTAATATCAACACCTATGATACTCCAGCCGTATTGATAAAACAAAGATAAATTACTTCCATTTCCACACCCTAATTCAAGAACCGAACCTTTCTTATCTAACAATCTTTCCTTAAAAAAAAATCGAATGATGAATTCATCAGGGTATTTCAAACCGCAGATATTTTGAATAAGCATTATTAAAATTGTTTCAAATGATTATTAATAATAGGTATAAACTTCTCTGCCTTTTCAACAGAAAATCTGTGATCATTAAAAAGATTAATAACATTGTCGTAAAGCTTTTTAGCATTTGGGAAAACGGAATCTTTATCAAATAAATTGGAAGAGGGGGGATAATGAGAACTCGCAAATAAGCCTGCATGGAATATCTTCTTAAGCAGTATTTTCTTTTCTGGGACAAGTATATTAAATCTCCAATTTTGATAATTATCAGGAAGTTGAATAGATGCAGGTAAGCCTTCAGAATAGATTCTATTGATTTGCTCTTTCTTAAGTGAAATCTCAATAACTTTTTCTTGAATAATCTGCTTATATTCGTTAAAAGATAATTTAGGAATCGTTGTATTCAACCAATTAGAATCCTTATAATCAATATTAACGTGTTCTCGAATACCAAAATTGAGGGAATCAGTGAGTGTTTCCAAATCGTGCACTTTATATTCAAGTAAATTACTAGAATAGGGAATTTTATCATTTAACCGAGCAAAACCGCCAGTTCCAAAATCAACATATTTTGAATATCCCGTGCTATATAGAGTTACATCAGCTACTGTCATGTTATCAAAGAATGAAGGTAATGACAGGCATTTATCATCTATCACAAATAAATCTGAATTGATAGTTTTAAGTTCTTTAAAAAAATGCTCAAAATCATCTGATACACCATAAGTTCGAACAAACAATAACCCTGAATATTTATTTGGAAATTTCTTAAGTTCATATAAAATTGTTTTTCGATCAATGCAAAAATCCGTTTCTGAAATATCAATAAACATTATCTTTTTTTGAAGTTTCAATAAAACCATAACAACAATAGGACACACGTTTGTAGGCAGAATAAAAAATTTATCCTCATCAAGATTCTTTATTAAATTATATAGAATGGCAGAAGCCCTATTTTCGTAAACAAACATAGATTTTTTTACACCATTGTAATCAAAGCATCAACAATTCTATTAGCCCCTTGTCCATCTACAAAGGATTGCGCAATCAAAGCTTTCCTTTTTCTATTTTCAAAATTAAAAAGGATATTATCGTATTGTTGCCGCATATTAACCATAAGGTCATTATCATCCCATGAACCTGCATATTCAATGAATTCTGCCTTCAACCAGCCTTCTACATCATATTTTTGATTGTCAATTATAGAAATAGCAATGGTAGAAGTACCTATCCTTGCCAATTCATAAAGAGTTTGTCCACTTGCCGAAATAGCAACATCTGCTTTACTAAATATATTCACAATTTCATTGTCTGATGGATTAAATATAAGTTTTGTACTTTTATCTTCCTTCACAAGGCTCTCGATTTCGTTAAAATTTACAAAACCACTTCCAATAATTACAAATTTATTTGCCTTGATATCATTCATATTTCGTAAAATCGTTGGAGTAAGGTTTCTAATATCACTACCTCCCATTGTGATTACAATTTCAGTAATATCTCGCTTAATTATTTTCATTGGGACTTCCCAAAAGGCTCTCCGAAGAGCAACAAATTTACTACCCAATAAATATTTAACAGTATTAGAAATCAAATATCGTTCTTCTGCATAAATAGTCCAATCAAGGACAACTCCTCTTCTATAATTTAACTTTCTAAAATCATCAATAAAAACTGGAATCGTAATGTACTCGCAAATTTTATTTATTAGATTCAAATTTGCTAACAAAGTATCAATAATAACAATGTCTGACGATTCAATTTGCTTCAATAATCTATGTTCATCTTGAGTCCAGTCAAACAAATCGTATTTTATATTATTAAAATACCCTTTTACTTTTTCATCTCCGTTTATAATAAATTGTGGAGTAATCCCCTTTTCCAAAAACGCTTGATAAATGGATAAGCATCTCGTTATATGTCCGAAACCATATACACTTCCACCCTCAGTAAGAATAAATACTTTCATTCTATAAACATTATATTTGGATGTTCTTTACACATTTGAATCAATTGTTCCCCGTTAAGAATATCTGCATCGAAATCTTCTATCAGGGTTTTGATCAAATCAAAATCCTCTTGTGTATCCAAAGTTATTCTATACTTACTATAATCCTTTTCGAAAGTGACAGAATAAAAACTAACCTTTCCTGATTTATTTTGTTCGATATATGGAATCACATGTTCTCTGTCATAATTTAAAACCGCATTCTCATGTGCATCTTTTAGTAGCTCGAAAGAGAACATTTCGTAGTCAAGCCCAATGGGATAAGTTCTATCCAAACAATTTGAAAGCAATAAATCTTTGTCATTAAGGCTTGAATATAATTTATAACCTTCAGCTATCATATATCCATCTATTAATGGGCAATCAGAGGTTACGCGAATGACAATATCCAACTTGTTTTCGACGGCACATTCGTAATATCTGCTCAAAACATCATGCTCACTTCCTCGATAAGTCGGGATATTGAGCCATTTGCATTCTTCAACGATAATATCATCGGCAGCATTGGTAGTGGTGGCTACATAAATCGGAAGATCACTCCATATGAGCCGTTCAAGGTGGTAGGCTAACATGGTTTTGCCCTTTACTTTCATCATTACCTTGCCGGGCAACCGAGTACTGGTCATTCTTGCTTGGGTAATGATGCCGACCTTCATAAATGTTCGTTTTTCTTTTACTTAATTACTAATTCGAATGCTTTTGAACAAGTTCTTGAAGCTGTTCTATACTCAACCATTCGGTATTGGATGCCGAATTATACTTAAACCCTTCTGCCACTGCTTTTCCATGAAGTGCTTTTGCAAAATCTTCCTTATCCCATTGTGGCGTTGAAGGCAGAATTACAAAATAATTCTCAAATTCCAGGGTATTCAACGAATCGGTTTCGGTAATCATCTCTTCATGAATCTTTTCTCCCGGGCGAACGCCAATAACCTTAATCCCATTATCTGGTGCTATCGCCTTAGCTAAGTCTGTTATCTTAAAAGAGGGTATTTTCGGCACAAATATTTCACCGCCCCACATGTTTTCCAGTGCATACAACACCAATTCAACGCCTTCTTCCAAGGATATATTAAATCGCGTCATATCTTCATGCGTTATAGGCAGCGGTCCTTCGTTTTTCTTCGCTAAGAAGTAGGGAACTACTGACCCGCGAGACCACATTACATTGCCATAACGAACGACGGCAAACTTAACATCGTGTTTACCCTTCATATTGTTGGCGGCTACAAATAATTTATCGGAACAGAGCTTCGTAGCTCCATAAAGATTAATAGGAGCTGCGGCTTTATCCGTCGAAAGGGCGACAATCCGCTTTACACCTTTATTCATCGCGGCATTAATCACGTTTTCTGCCCCCAGCACGTTGGTTTTGATACATTCCATCGGATTATATTCCGCTGCCGGAACTTGTTTCATCGCTGCTGCATGGATAACGTAATCTATATCTTCAAATGCCCGCTCCAATCGTGCTGAATCTCGAACATCGCCTATAAAATACCGCATTGCAGGATACTTTTCTGGAGGAAATAGTTGTGCCATCTCGAACTGTTTTAGCTCATCCCGAGAAAAAACTACTAATTTATTAATAGAAGGAAATCGTTGCAGAACCATTTCCACGAACTTCTTCCCAAAAGAGCCGGTGCCGCCTGTTACAAGAACTGATTTATGGTTTAAATCAAGCATCTACACCGCTTTTAAGCCACCATTACCCAACTGGCTTTTGAATAAATCAACCACCATTTTTATTGCCCCAAAGATAGCTCCGGCATCCTCCTCATTAAAGTCCGATTCATCCTCTTCCTCGCTATCATTCAGCGTTTCGCCAACAAATTGAAACAGCACTTCTTCGGATGCCAACATCGCCATAGCAGCATTGTTCCGCGCATCTTCATCGGTAATCTTGTCAATTTCTGTCAATGCCGTCATTTGGTTTTCTTCTTCCGCCATAATGGCTTCTGCGCTAATCAAAGCGATGTTTTGTATCGAATAAAAACACTCCAGCACCACGAGCAAGAGATAGACCAAATCGTCTTTCGCGACGTCGCTCTCCATCTCCTCATTGAATTCCATTAAATACATCATTACAAACGGCTGTTTGCTGGAATAAGTCTGCACCATTTCCTCCAATGCCGCCTCGTCTTGGATGTCCATCTTCTCCAACACATTTTCTAAAATCGTTTCTGTTATTACTGCCATAATTCTATCTTTTTTTAATTGTTTAACGCTGCAAAAATACAGATAATTATGGAATAAAATCCGCCGCCGATCCGCCCTCGCCTCCAAGCCTTTTATAACTGTCGTAAGAGCCTGACTTTTCCTCGTAAGAGCTTGACTTTTCCTCGTAAAAGCTTGACTTTTCCTCGTAAAAGCATGGGAAAACTCTCCCTAAATAAGACTTTTTACTCCCTAAATAAGACTTTTTACTCCCTAAATAAGACTTTTTATTCCCTAAATAAGACTTTTTATTCCCTAAATAAGACTTTTTATTCCCTAAATAAGACTTTTTCACGAAGAAAAATCTTAATTTTACGGAAGGTTTACGTTCATTTACGAAGTTTTCAACGGCTCCTACGAGAATAAGCCAAGCCTTGACGAGGAGGTTTCAAACTTTGCCGGTATGGAATAAAATTTCGGGGACGATTATCGGGGAATAAAAGAAGAAATCCGAACGGGTGGAGATTAATACCGAATTTTATACTTTTGCGCATCAATAATTAATGAATAATAGCATGAAAAATTTCTTGAAAATCGTCCTCGCTCTGGTACTATTTAATACCGCGACGGCACAAATTAATGACTATCGGATAGCCAACAAATTTTCCGTCCCGGGCAACGATGGATGGGATTATATTACTGCCGATGACAGCCTTCCGAGGCTCTATATATCGCATGGAACGCAGGTACAGGTCCTCAATCTTGACAATGGAAAGTTGATTGGAACCATTCCTGATCTGCGCGGCGTGCATGGCATCGCGATTGCACAAGATTTAATGAAAGGATACATCAGTTGTGGGAGAGATTCCAGCATCGTGATGTTCGATTTAAGCACTTTCAAGACGCTGAATAAGATTAAGGTTACAGGCGCCAACCCCGATGCGATAGTATATGATAAAGCGAGCCATCGTATCTTTACTTTTAATGGAAGAAGCTCCAATGCCACCGTAGTAGATGCTACTACCGATAAGGTAATCGGCACCATTGCACTGGAAGGCAAACCAGAGTTTGCAGTGGTAGATAATGAAGGAAAACTGTTTGTCAATATCGAGGATAAAAGCGAAATATCGGTCCTCAATACCGCTACCATGAAGGTAGAAAACACCTATTCTATTGCGCCAGGAGATGAACCCAGTGGCTTGGCAATAGATACCAAGACGCATCGCTTGTTTTCGGTTTGCGAAAATAAAATGATGGTGATTTCGGATTATAATACCGGGAAGATTGTCGCCACTTCGCCCATCGGCAATCACCCTGACGGGGTAGTATTTGATAAAACGCTGCGAAGAATTTATAGTTCGAATGGAGAAGGTACCATTACCGTTGTGCAAGCTGGCGATAAGGATAAATACAAGGATCTCGGCACGATAGAAACGCAGAACGGAGCACGAACAATTTGCGTTTATCTGAAGAATCATCACCTCTATCTGCCGACAGCAGAAATGAATCCGCAAACCGAACCAGCACCAGGGAAACCCGCACCGCCACCGCGTCCATCGGTCAAACCTTCCACGTTTGTAATTCTGGATGTAGAGTATATAAAGCATTAGTACCGGAATTAATGTTAAATAAAATAGTCGCTGCCACCATAAAATATCTTGAAAAGACCATGAATAAAGGAATCACACCACTACAAGCCGGAGATAAAGCCCCGGACTTTGTTACTAAAAATGAATTCGGGGAAGAAGTTCGGCTGAAGGACTATCTTGGGAGAAAAGTTATCCTCTATTTCTACCCGAAAGACGATACCACGGGCTGTACCGCGGAATCATGCAATCTTCGGGATAACTATTCCGAGTTAAAAGAGAAGGGATATGAAGTTCTCGGAGTAAGTAATGATAGTGAACGGTCGCATCAAAAATTTATTAAGAAGTATAATCTGCCTTTCACGCTGCTCGCTGACACTGACAAGGAATTAGTCGGCAAATACGGGGTGTTTGGCGAGAAGATACTGTTCGGAAAACCTTCTTTAGGGATATGGAGAACAACTTTTGTGATTGATGAAAAAGGTTTCATAGAGAAAGTAATTACCGAGGTGGATACCGTAAACCATACAGAGCAATTATTGAAATAAATGAGCGAGATAAATAAAGTTTTGGAGAGCATTCGAAAGGATTATTCCTCACAAACCTTGCTGGAGGAGGCAGTAAATCCAAATCCATTCCTACAATTTGAAGCATGGATGGAAGATGTTGTTAAATCTGAATTGTATAATCTAAATCCGATGACACTTTCCACCATTTCAAAGAATGGTTTCCCTTCTTCTAGGATTGTTTTACTAAAGAGCTTTGATGAAAATGGATTTGTGTTTTATACTAATTACCAAAGCAAGAAAGGAATAGAACTTACAGAGCATCCGAAGGCATCTTTGAACTTCTTTTGGCATGAATTGGAACGCCAAGTAAGGATTGAAGGAGAGGTTGAAAAGACTTCTGATAAAGATTCTGATGAATACTTTGCCATCCGTCCAAGAGAAAGCCAAATTGGAGCCTGGGCATCTGCTCAAAGTGCTAAATTAGATAGTCGGAATGCGTTAGATTCGAGAGTCGAAGAACTACAAAAGCAGTTTGAAGGAAGAATAATTCCACGACCTCCACATTGGGGAGGATTTATTTTAAAGCCTGTTTACTTTGAATTTTGGCAAGGGAGACCAAATCGTTTACACGATAGGTTAACCTATACAAAACAAAATTCCGAAACCTGGTTGATAGAAAGACTATCTCCCTGATTTCGGAATGATTAAAAGATAAAGAATGTCTATTCTTCTTCTTTCTTTTTGGTAGTTTTTTTCTTTGGTTTTTCTTCTGTAGTCGCTGCCTTTTTAACCTTTACTGGTTTTTCAGCAGATGACGCAACTACCGCAGATGCAGCCTTTCTCTTTGGTCTTGATACTCCAAACGAACCCATCGAAATTTTACCTTTTTTAGATTTCTTGTCTCCTTTTCCCATGTTGAATTTTATTATTTGTTATGATTATTTATTATTCTATCGGCGGCAAATTTACTAATCTTATCGTGAAATCGGGATTAGAATTAAAAATAAGTGGTGTAATAGACCTAAGATGGTTACAGACAGTCATAATTCAATGCCACATGAACAGCTTCTTCATCCTCATATTGTTGCTCCCGAAGGGGTCGCAATCATATAAAGGTAGAGAAATTATATTCTCTATAACAATAACCTTGTCTCTATATAGACTTACCTCATTCTGTCATTGAATGATGTGATCCTTATATACGAACGTCTGTTCTCTATATACGAACGCCTGTTCTCTATATACGAATGCCTGTTCTCTATATACGAATGTCTGTTCTCTATATACGAACGTCTATTCTCTATATACGAACGTCTATTCTCTATATAGAATGACCTAAGTCAGTCATTGAATTATGTAATCTCTATATAAGATGACAATAATCGGGGACAGAACAACGAAGTTCGGGGACAGAACAACGAAGTTCGGGGACAGAACAACGAAGTTCGGGGGTGGAACAACGATGTTCGGGGACAGAACAACGATGTTCGGGGACAGAACAACGATGTTCGGGGAAGGAACAACGAAGTTCGGGGACTGAATAACCTAAGTCAGGGACAGACTTACGTAAGTCAATCCCCGAATAAGATATAAAGAGGCAGCGTTTCTTGAATCCGCCCAAAAATTTCCCTAACCCCAAATTCACGATAATAAGCAATTAAACTAAAGTTCTTTTGTAATATCATCTTGGTGATTCATCAAATAGACTAATGCCAGCCCATAAGAATCCAGCCCAAAGCCACATATTACCCCTTTGCAATGTTTAGAAAGCAAAGATTGATGACGGTATTCTTCTCGCTTAAAGATATTTGAAATGTGAACTTCGATGACTGGCGTTTGTATAGCTGCAACTGCATCTGCAATAGAAACAGAAGTATGGGTATAGCCGCCAGCATTAAGGATTATAGCATCATAGCTGAATCCTACCTCATGTAATTTGTCAATCAATTCTCCCTCAATATTGCTTTGAAAATAGTCCATGTTTAGGGTTGGATAGGCTTCCTGCAATATCTTTAAATAGTCTTCAAAAGAGACTGTTCCATAAATTTCAGGCTCCCTTTTGCCTAAGAGATTCAGGTTCGGACCATTGATGATGATTACTTTCATTGGTTATTTATTTTTGCAGAGGTTGCAATAATATCAAAAATTTTAGACATCTTTGCGACTTCATTGATAAATAAAGGCTTTCGAGACTCGCATGATTATTAATCTTACCTGGAAATTCAGCATTAAGGGATTCAAGACTTATCTCCAACTGGAGCGATCTCTGTCATTGAATTCCGTCGAGGCATACATCCATGATATAGATAAATTCGTTGCCTTTCTGGATTATAAAAAGATAGACCTCGGTCCCGATAAAATCAAACTGCAACACCTCAAAGATTTCTTACAATGGGTGAATGAATTAGGCATGACGGCAAGTACACAAGCCCGCGTAATATCAGGGATTCGGGCTTTCTATAAATATTTGTTGATGGAGAATCTGATAGATAAAGACCCCGCAACTTTATTAGAAGCACCTCGATTAAGTCGCAAACTTCCTGATGTTTTAAACATCGAAGAAATTGATAAACTTATTGCAGCAATAGACTTGAGTAATCCGCAAGGCGAACGCAATAAAGCCATTCTTGAAACACTCTACAGTTGCGGATTGCGAGTGTCAGAATTGGTGAATCTGCGGGTGTCGTGCCTCTATCTCGAGGTTGGTTTTATTAAGGTTATTGGCAAGGGCGACAAAGAAAGATTGGTGCCTATTGGCGATTCTGCAATCAAACAAATCAAGATTTATAAAGAAAATGTCCGCTCGCATCAAAATATAAAACCAGGGCATGAGGACAATCTTTTCCTGAATCATAAAGGTGCCAAACTTACCCGCGTCATGATATTCTACATCATAAAAGACTTAGCTAAAAAGATTCAATTAAAAAAGAAAATCAGTCCCCATACTTTTCGCCATTCGTTTGCCTCGCATCTTATTGATGGCGGTGCCGATCTCCGCGCTGTGCAAGAAATGCTGGGGCATGAATCCATCACCACTACCGAGATTTATACCCACCTCGACCGTGAATATCTTCGTAGTGCCATCATCCAGTTTCATCCTCGGTCATAGGCAACAAAAAAAGCGACACACCGTGTACCGCTTTTTTGAAGATATCAACCTGAAAGGAAACCCCGTTGGGCCGATTGCCTGTCAGGATGGAAGACGTTACCTATCAGGTGGTTTACCCATCGAGTTCCGCTTTTTTAATGATACCAACCTTACAGGAAATCGCGAAGGGGCGATTGTCTGTCAGGATTGTCGCCGTACCTATCAGGTGGTTTACTCAATTACTTGCCCTAACTGCTGAATCTAAAATCACATAACAAGGAAAATTGTAAATTATCAATTCCCTTGGTAAGGTTAATGACCTCCATTCAGTTCTCGTAGTCCCTCTCCCAAGTTCATTATACTGCTTAATTAATGCCTCCATATTCCCGGAAACCACAGTCAACAAACTATCATTCTTATCAGACCTTTGTTGTGCCATTAACGAACATAGTTCTGCATCGTATTTTTTGCATTCGTCAAAAAGATTTTGGAACTGAACATAGTTCTTTTTCCCGTCATCTGTTATGGTTGTGCAACCTATTTGGAAAAATAACAATAGCAGGAAAGTGGTTTTCATATAGCTCATTTTGCTCCCTAAAACCCTAATAGGAAATTATCAAAAATGGGCGTGGGTCTTGCAGCTTACCTACACTGAGGTACTGAGATACCCACTAATAAAGCAAACTTTAACCCACGCTTACCGCGTACGCATCAGTTATACCTTATTAGTTCTTACTTAAAATTTCTCAGTTTCCAGTGTAAGAATAAAGCTAACGCCTTTTATATGTCGGGTGCAAATCTACACAAAAATCCATAACAAAACCCCCAAACCCGTGAATTATGTAAACTTTCCTAAAATTGTGTAAGTCGTTCAAGTGAAAGGGGCTGTAATTTTGCCGCATGAAATTAAAGATAATGGTCGCGGAAGAATTTGATAGCAGCATGGTGATGAATGATACCAAATATATAGGAGTGGAAATGAGGAGCTTTTATATTGAAATACCCCTGAATAATGTCGTTCGAGGCAAGAGTTTGACACACTTGCCCAAGTCTTTCACACACTTGCCCAAGTCTTTCACACACTTGCCCAAGTCTTTCACACACTTGCCCAAGTCTTTCACACACTTGCCTAAGTCTTTCACACACTTGCCCAAGTCTTTCACACACTTGCCTAAGTCTTTCACACACTTGCCCAAGTCTTTCACACACTTGCCCAAGTCTTTCAAACACTTGCCCAAGTCTTTCACACACTTGCCCAAGTCTTCGATAGAGTTGCCTAACTCTGTCAAAATGTAGAAGAACAAGAGTCATTTAATAAGAAAATGTTTTTAATCAAATAATAGAAAAGATGAGTAATTTAAAAAAAGATCAGGCGGTTCCCTTCATTAAGGTCGAGCCAACGGTGAACGCGTAAACCACCTGACGGGATGCTTGCCCCGAAAAAGATTTATTAATAAAAGAACGCCAAAAGGGCTTTTATTTCTTCATTAAATTAGCACAAAAGTTGGCATATTTCGATTCATTCGCCTTGTCGGCAACCAGTTTGAAGTAGGTATTCGCCTTCTCCGCCTGGTTTTTATTTTGATAATAAGTACCTAAAAAATAGGCTGCCGCACTCTTGTAATAAAAGTTGGTGGAGGTGAGAAATCCCTCCCAAAGTTTATTCGCCTCCTCAAAGTTTTTCGTTTTATAATACCCCCATGCCAAGCCAAAGTTCGCAGCTTCGGCTTTCTCTTTATCTAATTTTTCTGGGTGCATCGCCTTGAATATTTTAATAGCCTTCGGATACACCTGATGATAATTCAAGATGTCGCCATAGCTAAACGAAGGGGTAAATTCATTCGGGAATTTGGTCACGAAATACTGATACAACAACATCTTGTAAGCATCCGGCATCTCCATCCTCGTGATGGAATCGTAACTGTCGAAAGCAAACTTACAGACCTTCATTTTCTCTGCCAACCGGATGCTCGGCGTATCTGTGGAAGGCGTTTTGAGGAACTCCGCAAGGGTATTTTTAAACTCTTTTCCATCTTTGAATTGCAGCAAGGCTTGATAAAGCAAGTAGTCTTTGTTTCGCTGAATCTGGCACTTAATCTTCAAGGCTTCGAGGGCGTTTTTATAATCCCCCAGGTCGTTGTAATTCGCAAAGGCATTGGCAAACGTCATCTCATCGTTTTCCTTTCTTTTCATCGCCATCTCGATGTATTCCTTAGCCTTGTCCAAGTCGCCATGCAGGCGGTATTGTCCTGAAATATCACTCATAATACCGCCATTGTCGGGGAATAATTCGGCTATCTTTTGATACACTTTCATGCCGTCTTCAAAGCGATTCCTCGCGATGAGATTGTTCGCGTATTCGCCCATCGTGTAGGGTAGGTTGGTCTTGTTTTTGCAATTATCTTTGAGCACGGGCAGGTACTGAATCAGCCGTTCCGTCATCACCGAAATAGAATAAATATAACAGATACCGAGGTGAATATCCTCCCTTGTTTTATCAATAGAAACCGCCTTCAGGAAGTATTTAGTAATGTCATTGGCGGTCGCTTCATCGGGCATTAATTTGTTCTCCCCGAGCGACCCAATGGAGGTCTCAAAGATAGATTCATCCAGCGTCCCGACCAACAAGATCGAAGGCGCAGAATAGCCGTATTTGGTGAAGATCACATTGCCTTTCATCATCAATCCATCAACGTTCAGGCTGTCCTTTTTCAGGAATTCATTAATCTTATCTTCCGCTTGCTGAATGGTATTGGGCTGCAATAACACCTGTACTTCAGCAACGATATTGGTTTGTCCGCAACTCATTACAGACCATAAAAGGGCAATAAACAAAGGGATTTTATTCATAGATAATAACATTATTCGGCTGCAAAACTATCAAAAGTTTGCGTTGATAACAGGAATTATGGCTTTAACTTTTTCAATAATCTCTTGGACGGAGATCAGAAACAAGAACATATCGTGTTTTCTAAAGAAATTAATTCTTATATTTGCGCCCTTGAATAAATCTAAAACTTAATAAGTAAAATTAAAACGAATGAAATTAAAAGTTACAATCTCAATTTTAGCCATCATGACCGTAATCATCATGATGGATGCCTTAACGAATGAAGGCAAAACCGCTTCCGGTGGGGCGGTATCAGGTGTTACCGGTTCTCCCAGCGATGGATTTACTTGTGCTGCTTCCGGCTGCCACACAGGCTCTGCGGTAGTTCCCGAAATCGGGTGGGTAAAGTCGAATGCACCAGCTACAGGGTATGTTGCGGGGCATGTTTATGTCATTACCGCGAAGGCGAAATTTGCAAGCAGAGTCAAGTTTGGCTTTGAAATCTCGCCACAGAACAATGCCGGAACCTTACAAGGAACGCTGGCTATTACCGATGGTACGAGGACGCAGTTTACAGGTACAGGCAACAAATGGATCACCCATAAAACAGCAGGAACGACCAACTCCGGTGCTGATTCCATTCAATGGAGTTTCAACTGGACTGCCCCCGCTTCGGGAACGGGACCTGTTACATTTTATGCTGCCTTTAATTGTGCTAATAACGATGGGTCGCGGTCAGGGGATATAATTTGTACCTCGACCTTAGTTATCCCCGATTCAATGCAGTCGGCGGGCGTTCCTGTTATTGAAAGTAATAGATTTAATCTCTCCGTCTTTCCGAATCCTGCGACAAATGTTTTGAACGTAGGTTTCAGCTTGGAAGAACAAGATTTGGTTACAATCAAGATGTATGATATGTATGGCAAATTGGTTGATACTTTCTTAAATGAAACGAAAAGCGTTGGTGAATATAAGATGGCTTTTGATTTAAAGAACCATGCTACGGGCATCTATTTTCTGCATCTTTCGGCAGGAGAAAAGTCGGAAGTGAGCAAGGTTTTTGTTCAATAAAAGAAGCACTCTTCTTCATACAAGAAAGCCTTTCAGCAATGAGAGGCTTTCTTTTTTATGATCTTCTCGGTACGAGCAACGGATACTTGGGTAATGGCTGATTGATAACTATTATATTGTGCGTGTAACCTGACAGCAAATCGCGAAGGGGCGATTGCCACTCATGATGCTTGGACATAGATATTAAAAATGTAGGGATGCAAACTGGGAAAGAGTTAATAGCTCTGACCAGCGAAAATGTATCTTTTCAATATACTTATGATGTAAAATATTACTTCCACGTATGTAAAAACAACTTTTATGTATGTGGATACAACTTTCACGTTTGTGGAAATAACTTTCACATATGTATCGTGAAACCTGACGGGTTTTTCTCCCGTCAGGTTTAATAAAATAGACTTCTTAAAATATTTTAAGGGTCGAACGGCTTGAATTGTCTCGGGTCGAACGTGCCGAGAGCATCATTCGTAATCCTCGCTTTACGGAATTTGGCATACATCTTCCTCAAGATTCCTTGCATCTTTTCAGGAATAAGTTTCTTGTAAATACGCTTCGCGATACTCTTCTCTTTTTGATTCGGATTATTCTTTAAATCCTCACTTATCTGCCACCGAACCACATAATCGCTCTGCTGTGGGAAGGAAGTAAACAATTCTTTGTCGGCAATTTTCTCGGCAATAATTAATAAGAACGTAGGCTGCGAATTCACTAACCACACCCTCCCCTTCATATCCTTAGGATCCATCACTTCATACCAATTCTTCGCCTCGGAATTATCCTTCGAGGCATAACAAAACATCTTGATAATGCGGAATCCATTCTCCAAAGAAAAGATACGATAATATAATTCAGGGCTGAATTGGAAGAAGCCATGTCCCATCAAATTATTCGCCGGAGTCATCCCTAAATAATGTCCGCCTACCTTCAAAGCCTTCATCGAATTAGTAATAGCAGTAGTGAAGTTGAACACATGTTCTATCGTACCACCATCTATCACGACCGTATATTTGGAATCGTATTTCTTATCCAACGGATAATTCATATCATGAATAATAGTCGCGTTTTCATAATCAGAAACATCGAGGCTGTCAATAAAATCAGCCCCCAACATCTCTAAAAAAGGTTCGCAGTAATCATCCTTAAACAATACTTCATCATAGCTTTTATCGAGGTTATTAAACTTGACGCTATCTTTCAGAATATATTCTTTCGTAGCATACAACCGCAACCTACCGAGCATCAAAGTATCTTTAAAAGACACTCCTATTTTCTTACAATAAAATAAAAACGTAACGTCGCTATTGGTAATTGCCATCGGGAATATCAGAAAAGGAATCGGTTCAAAGAAAAGGAATCTTAAACCACCACCCTTAAACCATCGCAGGAGAATGTTTATGCAGAAACTCTTCTACCTTCGTTACCATATCGGAAGAACCGATGACGATAGGAGTACGCTGATGCAAGTCGGTAGGCTGAATGTCGAGGATTCTACGGTATCCATCCGAAGCTTTTCCCCCTGCCTGCTCAATAAGAAAAGCGAGGGGATTGCATTCATACAACAATCGCAATTTGCCCTTCGGCGTAGCGGCAGTAGAAGGATAAATAAACAGACCTCCTTTAATAAGATTGCGGTGAAAGTCGGCAACCAATGAACCGATATACCTCGATGAATAAGGACGATTGGTGGCGGTATCTTCTTCCTGACAATACTTGATGTATTTCTTGATTCCATCGGGGAAATGAACGTAATAGCCTTCATTGATAGAATAAATCTTGCCTGTTTTAGGAATTTTCATATCGGGATGCGACAAACAGAACTCGCCGATTGAGGGATCCAGCGTGAAGCCATTAACGCCTCTGCCGGTAGTATAAACCAACATCGTTGATGATCCGTAAATAATATATCCGGCAGCTACTTGCTCCGTGCCGCGTTGCATGAAATCATTCAAAGTACCCGGACCCGACAAGGATGTTCTGCGATATATGGAAAAGATAGTGCCAATAGATACATTGACATCTATGTTGGAGGAACCATCCAGAGGGTCAATGGCGACGACATACTTTGCATTCTTAGAAACATCGTTGTTAATATCCACCACATGTTCGTTTTCTTCCGAACCCACAGCGCAACATTCGCCGCCGCAGGTAAGGGCAGAAATAAATTGTTCGTTGGCAAAAACATCCAACTTCTTTACTTCTTCGCCTTGAATATTCACGGAGCCGTCTTCGCCAAGAATATCCACCAATCCGGCTTTGTTTACTTCTCGATTTACAATCTTTGAGGCAATGCCAATATCTCTTAACAAACGCGATAATTCGCCTTTAGCATACGGAAAGTCGTCTTGACGTTCTATGATAAACTGTCCTAATGTAGTTACTTTTCTTCTTTTATTATCCATGATTCATTCTTTAATTAAGGGGTGCAAAGATAGCAAAAGGTTTGTAGAATTTGAAAGAGGGTACATGTATCTTCTTGGGGAAAAGATATATCTTTTCGAGGAAAAGATATATCTTCTTGAGAAAAAGATATATCTTCTCGGGGAAAAGATACATCTTCTCGGGAAAAAGATATATCTTCTCGGGGGAAAGATACATCTTCTCGAGGAAAAGATATATCTTCCCGGGGAAAAGATACATCTTCTCGAGGAAAAGATATATCTTCTCGGGGAAAAGAAGTTTATTGGACCTGTATTTCCCTTCTTATTCTATTATTAATGACTTAGGTTTGCAAATTACCCGTTTAATTTGCAGATTGGAGGAACTCGACTACTTTATTGATTTCGGTATCGGTCATCGTATTGGTTCTTAGCTTCATGTGGGCACCGATTGCTGCCCATTCGCCATCGCTGTAATCATTTGGAGGGGGCGAATTATGGCATCTCAAACAATTTTCTGCCCAAAGTTGTGCACCCGATTTAGATGCGATAGAGGCGGGAACGGCACATCCATTAAAAATCGTTGTTGCGGTTATGGCGGCAAAAATTAGTGCTATTATTACAATTATTCTTTTCATGATTTAAGATATTAATATTATTAATTGAATTTATTTTCCGCTATAAACCTGTAGCCAAACGAGCAATAATCATATTGGTTTTCGAGCCATCAGGGTTGGAGGTCATCTCATACGCAAGCCGCAATCCGGTACGCCAGCTCAACCAATAATCAAGACCTATATCCAGCCGTGTCGTAGCTTTTCCGCCCCAAAGTGCATCCTTTGGCGGAGTAACGGAATTAAATCGAATAAGGAATTCGAGATTCTTGAAAAAGCAATTCTCCACCATCGCCGGGCGAAAGGAAAATTGGGCGAAGTAAGAGGTTAAATTATTATCGAAAGTATAGGTCGCGGAGTCATTGAGGTAATAATTTGCCTGATCAACTTTCAACGAAGAATATTGCCCTCTGATGCCAATAATAGATTTTAAATCGGGAACAGACTTTACAAAGTTGAGGTCGTAAGCCAATGCTGTTGCACCAATATTATAATTTGAAACCTCTCTATTTTGATTAAATAAAGTATCGGTTAAGCTATTTGCAATTCCGTGCTTGTAAGAAAACCCCACTTCCAAACAATTATTAGAAAATGGCAACAACCCGATGCGCCCGCCGATTTCTTTGTTGTTGTTATTATCATTCCAATTTTCATATTGAATGACTCCAGTAGGTCTGTCGTTAGCATCTTTGGATAAAGTCGGACCATTTGAAATGTAAATGACATACGTCAATTTAGAGCTTCCCATAGGTATCTTACCCCTTGCATCTATCCCCATTATCGCTCCCCAAAACAGATGGCTGTCATCAGGCAAAATATTATCATCAGGTCTCAAAGGGGCGTTCGGAAACCGCTCGATATGATTCGGTTCCCATTTTTCATTATATGCCCCAAAAGGACTAAGCATTTTTCCGGCACCAATCGTCAGGTAATCATTCGCCGTGTAAGAGAGCTTAGCAAATTCCAAATCGAAGGCGGCACCATTCTCGGCACTACCATCATTTTTAATTTCTATTTCGCTTTCAAAAAACACTTTATCTGAAAGTTTCCATAAAAACATTGGGCTGAAACCGAAGTCGTTGAATGTGTTTTTAACGTTGGTCTTCACCGTATCGCTCAAGTTGGCTTGCAGACCAAACCAGGTAACCCCACTAAGCAGCAGGTGTGTGCTTCCAGGATTACCCGAAAGAGCTTTCATGTTCAATTCCGTTTGGGTTGAATCCTGCGCAGAGGTCGTGCTTGTAATCAACAAGAGAATACAAAGACCAAAGCCAGCTGTTACTTTTTTCATTTCATTTTTCATTAGTAATTATATAAGTTCTTATTTATGATTTTCTGCAATTGCATTAGCTTGTAATTGCCTGATGTAATTAACCAGCTGCCATCTTTTTTCATCACTCAATATAGTTTTGTAAGATGCCATGGGAGATTTTCCGGTGGTCAATTTCCAGAAAATAGCCCCATCGGTTTCTTTGCAGGATGCTTCTTTACAAATACCTCCATCGGCTAAATTTGCAGGTCGTGGTGTTAATGTTGCGCCAGCAAATCCATCACCTTTTCCTTTCTCTCCATGACAAATTACACACATCTGATTAAATGTTTTCTTCCCATCTTGTGTTGCATAGAAATCGCCTTTTAATGGATTAACTAAAGCATTCGCTTCTGCCGGAGCAATCCACGAAACGGTAGCTTTAGGTTGAATAGTAATAAAGGAACTAAGAATAATCATTCCTATTATTCCGACCATTTTATTTGTTATTTTTTTTACTTGAGTTTTCATAATATAGTTTGTTTATTTATTAAAATTTTGTCCTTGTTGATATAGCATACCTGTTTTACTTTTCGTTAAAGCAAAATTAGTGCACGATGAAACTCTAAAGTATGATTTCGGTCAGGTCTATAAATGATACATGTCATATTAGTTTTAAGACT
Source organism: uncultured Bacteroidota bacterium (assembly GCA_903844645.1). Taxonomy (GTDB): domain Bacteria; phylum Bacteroidota; class Bacteroidia; order AKYH767-A; family JABDAW01; genus JABDAW01. The sequence continues at coordinate 221 of CAIMUP010000080.1, read as the reverse complement.
GCAAAATTACCTCCATTACCCTTTTGATGAGTTATATAATTATTGTTTAATCTTACATAATTCACGCCTTTAAGGGAAAATTATCTAATAAAACTTTTTTAATTTCGCCCAACAAAGCAGACTTAACACCCTCCCTATAAATTTTTCAATGATGGATAAAGAAAATACCAGTGCCTCGACTAAAATTCCTAAGATATTAATCCCCTTGGTGTGGCTGATTG
>CAIMUP010000079.1 GCA_903844645.1 uncultured Bacteroidota bacterium | reverse complement strand
TTTGAGTGTGTACTCAAAAGTTTTGAGTGGACCAAAAAAGAAAATATTTGGCGAAATATTTTCTTTTTGACGGTGAATATTTTCTTTTTTTCATCCCCCAAAGGAATGTTTTGAATGGAATATTGTCTTGTATTACATGCCATTTTATAAATACGGAGAATAATTTTTAACCCTCTGCTGGTCGGGATTTGTAATTCCGACCCAAATCTTATAAAAAGAATGTCCACGACATTTTGAAATAGAAATAGAGCATCGCCCCTTCATTAAATACTCGCTATCGGCAGCTTCTCTTTGATGAAAGGCGCGGTTACCGATTCTTTGCAGTGGATAAGATTTTCGGGAGTGCCCTCAAAAACGATGTGTCCGCCACCCTCGCCCCCTTCGGGTCCTATATCAATCACCCAGTCGGCACATTTTATCACCTCGGGATTATGCTCAATGATCAACACCGAATTGCCTTGCGCCATGAGGGCATCGAAGGCTTTCAATAATTTTTTAATATCATGGAAATGCAAGCCCGTAGTCGGTTCATCGAAGATAAAAAGGATATGCTCCGAGTTATTACTCCTCGCCAGGAAGGATGCCAGTTTAATTCGCTGCGCCTCGCCCCCGCTCAAGGTGCTGGACGATTGCCCGAGCTTGATATATCCTAAGCCGACTTCGGAAAGGTTATTCAGTTTGCTCACGATTTTCTCCTCCGAGGTATGCGGCTTGGCTTTCTTTTGGAATAAAAGGATGGCTTCATCCACGGTCATTTGCAGGAGTTCGGAAATGTTCTTGTCTTGATAAATCACATCTAATAATTCTTCTTTGAAACGTTTACCATTGCATGCCTCACAAACCAAATGGATGTCTGCCATAAACTGCATTTCGATAGTAACCTCTCCTTCTCCTGCACACATCTCGCAACGACCTCCATCTACATTGAAGGAGAACCATGCGGGCTTGTAGTTACGAGCCTTCGCCAAAGGCAATGAGGAATATAGTTCCCGGATTTCATCATACGCCTTGATATAGGTAACAGGGTTTGATCGGGAGGACTTGCCGATTGGGTTTTGATCCACCATCTCGACATTGGTAATGGAGTTCGTGTCTCCCGAAATCTTATCCATCAAGCCCGATTGATCCATAATTCCGCCGTACATTTTCTTGAGAGAGGTATATAAAACTTTCTTCACCAAAGATGTCTTCCCCGAACCCGAAACACCGGTAACCACCGTCATAATATCCAAAGGAAACTTAACAGTAATGTTCTTTAAATTGTTTTCCCTCGCCCCTTCTATCTTGATGTATTTATTCCACTTCCTTCGGCTTAAAGGAACTTCGATAGTTTCAAATCCTTTGAGGTATTTTGAGGTAAGGCTGTCGGTATCTCTCACCATTTCATCGAAAGTTCCTTGGAATACCAACTCTCCACCTTCTGTTCCTGCCAAAGGTCCAATATCTATTAATTGATCGGCAGCCCGCATAATCTCTTCGTCATGTTCTACCACGATAACTGTATTGCCGAGGTTGCGCAGGGATTTAAGAACTTTGATCAATTGCTGGGTATCCTTGGAATGCAAACCGATACTCGGTTCATCGAGGATGTACATACTCCCCACCAAGCTACTTCCTAATGAAGTAGCAAGATTAATCCTTTGGCTTTCGCCACCGGAAAGGGTATTGGAAAGACGGTTCAGCGTTAAGTATCCAAGCCCTACATCGTTCATGTATTGCAAACGGCTTTTTATCTCGGTTAACAATCTATCCCCAACTATCTGGTCGTATTCGTTCAGTTTAATGTTATTAAAGAAAGGCAACAAATCCTTGCATGACTGCACCACAATATCTATGATGGATTGTCCGTCTATCTTTACATAATTGGCATCGCTACGCAAACGAGAACCTTTGCAGTCAGGGCAAATGGTTTTACCACGATACCTGGAAAGCATCACTCGGTATTGAATCTTAAAGCTCTCCGCTTCGAGGTATTTGAAGAAATCGTTTAAGCCATGGAAGTATTCATTACCCGTCCAGAGAAGGAGCTTTTCTTCTGCCGTAAGATCCCAGAAAGGACGGTGCAAAGGGAAATCGAACTTGAAGGCATTCTGCACCAAATGGTCATTCCATTCTTTCATCTTTTCGCCCCGCCAACAAACGATGGCGCTATCATAAATCGAAAGGCTCTTATCGGGAATAACTAAGTTCTCATCAATACCCACTATCGTTCCAAAACCTTCACAAGTGCGACATGCACCATAAGGATTATTAAAACTGAAGAGATGCACCGATGGCTCCTCAAAAGTAATCCCATCCAACTCGAATTTATTAGAATACGTCTTTGTCTTCAGTTTATCCTTTTTATCAATCATCTCGACCATACATTTTCCTTCACCTTCAAAGAAAGCCGTTTGCAAAGAGTCCGCAATGCGAGCGGGATTATCCTCATCCGTTTTATCTATCACCAGGCGGTCTATCAGGATATTCAGTTCTGCTCCTTCGACATTGGTATTCTTTGGCTTCTTCGCGGTTTTCGATTTCGTAGAATGGTCTTTGATAAACTTTTCATCCTTCATCAAATCCTCTATCCGAACCGTTTCTTTATTAAACTGCACCCTTGTAAATCCTTTCGCTGCCAAGCCTTTCAATTCATCCACCAACGATCGCGTAGGTTTCTGAATTAAAGGAGCATAAATAAAAACCTTCGTGTCATCGGGCAACGATTGAAGTTCATCGGTAACGCTGGTAACGGTATCACGACGTACCAATTGGTCTGAAATGGGGGAATAAGTCTTGCCTATCCTTGCAAAAAGCAGTTTCAGATAATCATAAATCTCGGTCGAGGTACCAACGGTTGATCGCGGATTGCGGGTATTTACCTTTTGTTCAATGGCGATGGCAGGAGCGATACCACGAATATAATCCACATCGGGTTTATCCATTCTACCGATAAATTGGCGGGCATAGGACGACAAACTTTCGACATACCTCCGTTGCCCTTCCGCGAAAAGGGTATCAAAAGCGAGGGACGATTTACCAGAACCTGACAAGCCGGTAATCACCACCAACTGATTCCGAGGAATGGCGACGCTCAAGTTCTTTAAATTATGAACCCGTGCACCTTTTATCACAATAAATTTGCGAGGATCGAGGTCGTCAATATGTACATTTGGAGTTTTCATTTCAGTATTATTTTGGGGTGGCAAAGATAGCAAAAGGAGGCGGGGTAATTTTGAAAGAGTGAAGACTGAAAAGTCGGGAGCGAAATTTTTCTTCCGCTTCGCGGGATGAACTTATTCCCCGAAAAACGCCCTTTCATCCCCCGAAAACCTTTTATCAAACAATAATACCCTGATATTCAACGAAAAGAGAATTCTTTGCCATCCCCTGAAACATGTTTCAAACGACTTGAAACATGTTTGGAAGCCTTTGAAACATGTTTCAAGTCGTTTGAAACAACTATTTGGTGACCAAATACCATTATGTGGTGACCAAATACCTTTATTGAATGACCAAATACCTTTATGTGGCGACCAAATACCTTTATTGAATGACCAAATACCTTTATGTGGCGACCAAATACCTTTATTGAATGACCAAATACCTTTATTGGGAGAGGAAATAATAGTATTGGGAGAGGAAATACCTTTATTGGGTAAGCAAATACTTTTATCTCGCGGCGGTATTTGGGTTTTAATTTCCGATCATTAATTTCCGATTCACCGTTTGGTCGCCTATCGTGATGCCAATAAAATAGATGCCGTCGGGGGCTGCCTCCAGTTTAATATCTTTGGAAAACATGCCGCCAATAGTTTGAGTTTTGGAATCATAAATCGTTTGCCCCAATACGTCCATCACTTTTATCCTGATGGCTTCTGCCTTTTGCAGCATCACTTTCACCGTGAAAGAACCGGAATTGGGGTTCGGGAAAATGGAAATTCCATCGCCTTCGAGCAATTCGTTGATGCCGGCAAAGAGAAAACAAACCGTGTCCGAATGGCTTGTGCATCCGTTGGAATCGGTTTCCAATACGGAATAACAGCCCGTGCCGGCCACGATAAATTGTTGGTTCGTCGCTCCAGGAATCGTCGTCGTATAATCGTACCATTGGTTTCCGGTCGAGAAATTTGAGATTAAGGTATCACCATGAATGGTAATGACGGGAATACTTGGCGGCTGGAAGACGGTGTAATAAAAGGTCTGAATCATCGTATCCATAAATATCCCGCAAGAGGTGGTATCATACGCCACCAAGGTAATGGAATACGTGCCGGAATGGCTGTAAGAATGGACGGGGTTGAATAAAGTGCTCGTGCCTCCATCGCTGAAGTGCCACCAATAAGAGGTCGCCCCGACACTGGTATTCGTGAAATGAACCAACAAAGGTTTGCATCCCGATAACGTATCCACCGTGAAGGAAGCATGCACCGAGGCAGGACCAGCTACATTGATGAAGTTCAAAATCGTGGTATCGTTGCATCCATTTGGGCTGTAGGCGATCAAAGTAACGCTGTAATTACCCGAAGCCGTGTAAGTATGAACGGGATTCGGGGCAGTGCTCGTTCCCAAATCGCCAAAGTCCCAATGATAAGAGGTTGCACCCGTACTGGTATTGTTGAAGGTGCAGGTCAAGGGTGCACATCCCGATAAAGAATCTACCGTGAAAGCGGCATTTGCCCCTGGGTTAATGGTAATTGTAATTCCGGCAATGGCAGAACATCCTCCCGAGCTGGCATCGGTAACCGTTACGGAATAATAACCAGATGTGGAAACGATGGTAGATTGCGTAGTCGCCCCATTCGACCAATGGTAGGTGGCGAAACCGTTGGTAGCCGTCAAGGTATCAGCACCCCCATTGCAAACCGAGCTTTGTCCGGTAATAGATGCAACAATGGCTGGCGGCTGTGTAATGATGATGGTTATAGTTCCGGTACAGCCGTTGGCATCTGTGGTGGTCAGGGTATAAGTTCCGGCAGGCAGGTTGGTAAAGTTTTGTACCGTCGAAACATTAGAATACGTAGCGATTAATGCGTTTATACTATCCCTCAATACATATCCGAAAGGACCCGTGCCGTTCGTGGTATTGATAGAGAAACTTCCATTCGATTGTCCGTAGCAACTATCGTTCACATGGTTTGTTACCGGCATGTTTAATATCGGGCAGTTGGAACAAACAATCTTAATCGGAGCACACGCTGCCATATCAATGGATTGCGCGAAATGATCTCCACAAACCACTACCTCACCATTACCTGTTACTACCACATCATAAACGGCTCCGACGGTAGTGTGGGTATTAATCCAATTAAGATTGGCATCGTACTTCACTAATCCATTCGTGCTGCCTACATACACATTGCCGCAACTGTCAATATCAATTCCGCTGTTGCCAGGGGTATAATCATTGGTAAAGAAAACTTGTGTAGAAACACCACCAGGAATATTCACCGTGGTAATAATAGCTCCTGTATTGATATTCCTTTTACTAACTGTTGTACCGTTTTGTGTGTAGATAAAATCATACGTGGCTCGCATCGCATTGATGCCTTGATTCGTAACTCCAAAATTCGGAATTCCATAAGAGAAATTGTAGGTACTGCTAACCTGATATTGCACCGCCAAAGCAGGATTTATACATCCAATAGAATCCAAAGTAAGATAATAAAAATTCCCATTCGAGGAAGAACACATCGCCCGCACCTCCTTAATTTTCGGGAAGACCATGTACCCAACCTCTACATAGCTTAACACAGCACCGCTCGCCATATTCAAATTCATGATTGCTCCTCTCGCACCAGTAATATTTAACGGGTTAGACATTCGTTCGCCACCAACAATCAATTGCGTTTGGTCGCAGTTAAGTGCAAGATGCCAATATTCAAACAGCGGTCCGAAGAAACCATTCGGGTTGTTATGCCAAACCAAACCTCCGGCAGGATTTATCTTTGAAATCTCGCCATTAGAACCCGAGGTGATGTAACAATTCCCGCCCTTATCACAAATCATTGTCCCTACCCAATACGTCGCAGTATCCCAAGGACTACTGTAAGTCCACTGCAAGATACCATTAGCATTATACTTCCGCAAAGTCATCGGCATGTCGCCACCATAAAGATAAACATTCCCAACCGTGTCCCGCTCGCATTCCCAAATCTTATTCGAGTTATTAAAAGTAGGCGAGATAGACCAAGGATCAATGATGACCGTCTTAGCATGATCATAATCCTCCAATGAAAAAGAAATCGTATTGCCATCTTCTTGCCTGAATCGAGAATAAATTATAGAATCAATATTATCTGCGTAATAAGATTTCGGATGAGTTTCTATTATACATCCATCGCGAAAACGATCGAAATCAAAAGCAGTTTTGACATATAAATTCCTTCCAAAGCAGCCGCGAAGAAAAACATTCCGGTCTTCAGGATATTTCATCCGAATCAAAGAAGCATCTGCCCCGGGATGCAGGATAATCGAATACTTCAATTCCTTATTCTCAAAGCCGCCATCATCATTCGAGAAGACGTACACAACATCTATCCCGGGATACAAATCATTATACCGCAAGGTATGATACCCTTTTGCTCCACTCACCATCTTGAAGTCGCTGCCAGAGGTCATTCCATAACTAAAATAATCCGTCGTAGGCTCTGATGCCACAACTTTCACATCGGGGTTCGCATTCTCCCAAACCATCGGGATTATATCCGTTTCCGTCGTTGCTTTATTCTCGTTTTCTTCGCCATCTTTTTCATCGGCATCCTGCTCTGCCTTCGTTTTTTTATTAAATGCGTAGGTAACGCCTTTCTTCGAGAAGTAAATCATGGTTTGCCCGTTGTCGTAGGCAAACAAAACTTCCGAACTTTTTATTTTATCCCGATTGGCAGTCGGAAATTGCCCTTTATTTTCAATGAAAACCTTGGCGGTTTCCCATTTAATTTCCCATCCCGATGCTCCCGCAAGGGCAAATCCTGAAAGGGAAACGGCGATGAAAAGCATCATCAATGCTTTCGATAATTTGTTTGATAAAATCTTCATAACGTACAATATTGGTTAGTAATTCAGCGGCAAAAATAGTTATTTTTTGATAAACCAAACTATTTTTTTGGAGATGAAAGAAGGTTTTGAGTAATCACTAGGAGTTTTCTTACGCTCACAAGGAATTTTCTCACGTACTCAAGGAATTTTCTCACGTACTCAAGAAATTTTCTCACACTCACAAGAAATTTTCTCACGTTCACAAGAAATTTTCTTACGCTCACAAGAAATTTTCTCACGCCCTCAAGAAATTTTCTTATGCTCACAAGAAATTTTATTTCGTACCAAATAAAAAAAAATCTGTACCAAACTTTTTTTATTTCGCACCAAACTTTTTCGGTTGATAACGGGAAAAGCACGATTTACATTCAGAATTCCTACTTTTGCTCCCATGAATTTTAGGAAGCCGATGCGGTATTTAATAAGGACGATGCGGGTCTCGATTTTATTGGGGATGCTATTTCTGTCCCCTCCGATTTTTGCTCAAGACGGCGGCAGCGACCCGAACGAAACGTGGAATAATGGCAACTTTGGCGAGCCGGAATCGTGGTTCACGAGCAACACTTCGACCATCTTGAAGTACGGAATCGTTACTGTTTCCGAAGTGCCGGGAATTACTGGTTCAGGAGTTTTGATTTCCACTTTTATTCATGGACAAGACACCGTTCGCAGCTTTATTTCCAACACCAAAGGCATCGCCAAAAAGGGACAAGGCGGCGTTCCGTTCCATGAAAAGGTGGTCGGCATGCACGGCTATTTTGGCTACGCTTTGCTCGATGATGATACCGCGAAATTGATGGTCGTATTCAAGAAAAATGATTCCATTGTCAGCATCACAAATTATAAAATCAAGGGTAACGGCACCCAAACCGCGCTCACCCCTTTCACCTTTCCCATCACTTTGGATGTCGTCCCCGATACCGTGATTATTGAGGCGACCCTTTCGAGTTTTAAGGATAAATTATGGCGGCATGAGGGGAGTTATCTGGCTCTCGATTCGCTATCTTTTATCGGGAATGAGAAAATGATCCCCATCGCGAATGGCAATTTTGAAAAATGGGTGCTGCACCGAAAGAATTAAAAGAATTTGGCATTACTTTTGGAAGGCGATTTCTCATTAATCAAAAAATAAATATATTTGCAAACTATTAAACAATAAAAAAGTATCATGAAAAAGTATCTATTAACACTGACACTCGCCTTCCTCACCATTTTCGCTGCAAAGGCACAGGTAGGAACGGCAATTATCTTCTCCGAAGAAGGAGAAACCTTCACCGTAATCCTCAACGGATTGCCACAAAACCAAACGCCCACCACCAATGTGAAACTCACCAACCTCAATGCCGAATGGTATAAGATGAAAGTGAAATTTACGGATGCCACAATCGGTACCAAAGACTTTAATCTCGCCGTTTCTCTCGGTAATGAAAGGTCTATGTCCTTGCACAGGAAAAAGGGTGGCGATTATTCCTTGCGAATGGTCAGCGAAACACCCTTAGCCCAAGCCCCTCCCACCCAAAACGGACAAACAGAGGTGCAATATGGCAGCGCAGCCATGCAAGGCGGAAGCACAACGACTATCTCCACCCAAACAACGACCTCGTCTGGCGGTTCAAACCCTAATGGAGCCGTAAATATGGGGATGAATGTGAATGGAATGGGGGTCGGCATCAGCGTAAGCGGCGTAGATATGGAAACAAGTTCTTCTTCCTCCACCACTACTACCACCACGACCACGACTTCCAGTTCTGGCAACATGGATGGAGGTAATAATGGCTATCAAACTCCTCCTCCCTCGCATTATAATATGCCTGGCTACAATGGACCGATTGGTTGCCCCTATCCAATGAACCGCGAGGAATTCAACAGCGCCAAAGCGTCTATATCTTCAAAGTCTTTCGAGGAAAGTAAGATGACCGTCGCGAAACAAATCATCGGCAGTAACTGCCTTACCTGTTCGCAGGTGAAAGAAGTGATGCTGTTGTTCTCCTTTGAGGGCACCAAGCTCGATTTTGCAAAGTATGCCTACGGATATACCTTCGATTTAGGGAATTACTACAAACTCAACGATGCCTTTACCTTCAGTTCCTCGATAGATGACCTGAATAAATACATCGAAAGCCACAAGCGATAACCGAAAACAAGAAATTAAAAAGAAATAGCTCCGAATATTCGGGGCTATTTTTTTATCTTTGCCCCCGAACTATTTTAAACAATGAGCAAATCCCTTTTGATTACCGCGAGTATTCTCGGCTGTATTGCCGTTATCTTAGGTGCCTTCGGTGCGCATACTTTAAAGGAACTGATTAATGAAAATCAACTGCGAATTTATGAGAAGGGAGTGAGTTATCAGTTTTACCATACCATCGCTTTGTTTGTTGCTGCCTTGCTTTTAGAGAAGTACGAGGTGAAGTATTTTAAATGGGCAGGGTATTGTTTTATTATCGGGATAGGATTATTTTCTGGTTCGCTGTACCTGCTTGCCACCGCAGATTTGACAGGAATTAATAAAACGATTATCGGTCCGGTAACGCCGTTGGGCGGGGTTGGTTTTATTTTAGGCTGGATGTTTATGATGATAGGGAGTATTAATATTAATAAATCAAAAAGATGAATGAAAATTATTTGAAGTACGTTGGCATTATGCGAAAGATTATGGATGTAAATGCCTCCATTGCGGTATTAAGTTGGGATCAGGAAGTTTATATGCCGGAAAAGGGTGCCGATGCCCGTGCCCAGCAGGTAGCCACTCTTTCTGGCATAGGGCATGAGTTATTTGTTAGTGATGAATTAGGAAAAGTGCTTGCTGAATTGGGCAACGATACCTCCCTTTCCTTCGAGGAGAGGAAGAATGTGGAAGAAACCCTGCACGATTACTTAGAGAAGAAGAAATACACCACCGAGTTCGTCATTAAAATGAGCGAAACGGTTTCCCTTTCCTTCCAAGCTTGGAGCAAGGCAAAGGATGCTGACGACTTCGCTATGTTTGCTCCTGCACTGAAGAAATTGGTGGCGTTGAAGCGTGAGGAATGTGAGCTGTTAGGCTATGTCGGGCATCCATACAATGCCATGCTGGATGAACATGAACGCGGCGCGACAGTAGCCGAGCTGGATGTCTTGTTTGAAGATGTGAAGAAGCAACTGATTCCTTTTATCAAGCAGGTGGCGGAACAAAAACAGAACCCTTCGGAATTCCTTTTCAGGCACTTCGACAGTAAGAAGCAGTGGGCTTACGGAATCGAGTTATTAAACCAGATGAACTACGACTTCAAAGCCGGCAGACAGGATATATCTTCCCATCCTTTCACCATTTCTTTTGCCGCTACCGATGTCCGCGTTACTACTCGCGTCAACGAAAACGATTTTCGGGAGATGATTTGGAGTTGCATCCATGAGGGCGGTCATGCGCTATATGAACAAGGCTTGAATGATGCCAACTACGGCTTGCCGGCAGGTGAGGCAATCTCTCTCGGTATTCACGAATCGCAATCGCGGTTATGGGAGAACAATATTGGCAGGTCGTTGCCGTATTGGAAGTGCAACTATGCCCGTCTTCAGGAGGTATTCCCCGAAAATTTTGGCACTGTTTCGTTGGATGAATTCTATAAAGCCATCAATGTTGTCGAGCCATCGTTTATACGTACGGCAGCGGACGAATTGACGTACCATTTCCATGTTATTATTCGGTATGAAATAGAAAAAGCGTTGATAGAAGGCACCATCGAGGTAGAGGATTTGCCCCGCCTCTGGAAGGAAAAATATAAGGAGTATCTCAACATAGATGTTCCGTCTGACCAAAAGGGCGTGTTGCAGGACATTCACTGGTCTCACGGGAGTTTCGGGTACTTCCCGACCTATTCCTTGGGGAGCTTTTATGCCGCCCAATTCTTTGCGAAGGCATCTGAAAATATTCCGAATCTCGAAGCATTAATAGAAGCAGGAAACCTGAAACCGTTGCTGGAATGGCTACGCTCAAACATCCATCAAGATGGAAGGCTTTATACCGCCGAGGAGATTTGCATTCGCGTTACGGGAGAGAAGCTGAACTTCCGGTATTTTATGGATTATGCCAAGAAAAAATTCGCTACGATTTACGGTTTATAAACCTGCATCCCAAGAAAAAAGACCACCGTTGAAAGAGAGAATCGGTGAATTTCTGACGCGTTGTCCTCCTTTTTTCGGGAGGTTGTTTGGATATTAACAGAGCAGGAAAGGGATGCCCTGAATCGGCTGCCGACCCCTCAAAATTCGGGGGAGTTTTTTGGAAATCCCGTGGAGGCATCCAAAATTCTCCGGAGAAAAAATATTATTCTCCAAAGAGCAGAGATTATTCTCTCCAGATTAAGAATTATTCTCCGGAGAAAATGAATTATTCTTCGGAGAGAAAAGATTATTCTCCAGAGAAAATGAATTATTCTCCGGAGAAAAAGGATTATTCACCGGAGAGAAACTCTTTTTCTCCCCCCGTTTTCGGGGTATGCCTCCGTCTTTTCTCTTATTCATAATGAATAAAACCGCTCTGAATGCCGCATAAACAGGGGACGTGGGCAGGTTTCATTAGTTGATATCGGGGAAGGCGACGGTGGAGATGCCAAAAATAATAAGGCTGGCGGTGGGCGGAATGTGGGATCAGACCGCTTGCAAAAGGACTCCTTTTTTTGGGATTATGGATGGTAGAAATGAAAGCTATGATGAAAGGATGAGAAAGGGTCGCTCCTTTCAAAATAAATGCCCACCGAAAGGTCGCCCTAACTGGACTTGATTATAGAAATGTTACTTCATCAAAACCAATTTGCCATTCGCCAAAATGGGATTCGGATGGCTGAATTCATCGGCAGCTATCAACTCCCAAAAATAGATGCCATTATTTAATGGAACGGTAATCGGTATCTCTGAATTCGGCATGAGCGTAGCGGATTCGTGGATAGGATAAGTAAAAACCGTTCTGCCAAAAACGTCTTTGAGTTCTAATTTTATGGGAGCATTATTCGGTATTCCGATGGCAGCAGGATGATAGTTTAATGTGAAGGTCCCGTTGTTCGGATTCGGATAAATTATACCGATTTGCGGGATGATTTCGGTAGCTTGGATGTCCGTAGTGATGGGAGAGAGCTTCGCCAAGAACATTTTATACACCAACGGTCCGGTCAAGGTATCGTTGTCAAAGATAAGTGTTTGACTGAAGAATTGCCCTGCAATGTAAATGTTGGAATTATGATCCACTGCGATGCACATGCCGTTGTCGGCATAGATTCCTCGAGCCGATTTCGCAAAAACGGGGTTGCCCGACTGGTCATATTCAAGAACAAAAATGTCTGCATCCCCGCCATTTTGCAATGTGTCATTCCCGAAGGTAAAAGTGGGGCTGTAGGAAAATCCGGTAACGTAAACATTGGTGCCATCGGTGGCACATCCGAAGCCGGAATCATGCGAACCGCCGCCAGCCGATTTAGCCCAAAGAACAATGCCATTGTATTTATATTTAACGACGAATACATCGGTTGCGCCATTCACGGTATTCGTTAAAACGGTACTGCCAAAAGTAATGGAGGGTCCTCTGAAATACCCCGTTACATAGGCGTTTCCGCTATTGTCAATACATACGCCCATGCCGGCATTCATATTGCCGCCACCAGCATTGAATGCCCAAAGAAAGTTGGCGTTTGTATCCATTTTGGCGATAAACATATCGGTCATGCTATTCGCACCAAGGGTTAAGGTGATGTTTCCGAAAGCGAGCGTTTGACTATTAAACAGACCGGTTATATAAATATTATTATTGGCATCAATTGCCATGCTTTGCACTTCTTCTGCGCCATAATTACCATAATGATTCAGCCTTAAAACAGTGCCATTGGGAGCCATCTTGACTAAGAAAATATCGTCATACCCCGAGTCGGCATTGGCATAGGTATAATTTCCAAAATTGATGGTATTGCTTTTGAAAGTCCCTCCTACATATACATTCCCGACATGATCGGTGCTTACGGCAAGCCCGTTTTCGTCATCGCCACCACCTGCTCTTTTCGCCCAGAGGTAGTTGCCATTGGAATCGTATTTAACAATAAAACAATCGAACATCCAATGCCTCGCATTCCATAAAGTGTCCGTCCCGAAGGCGAGATATTTACTCCTGAATCTGCCCGTAATAATCACGTTTCCCTGCGCATCGGTAGTAACGGCATTGCCACAATCGTTATCATCGCCACCGGCACTTACCGCCCAAATCACATTCCCATTAGGGTCATACTTTGCGAGGAACATATCCGACATAAGGCTTGTCAGCGTATCATGATTATACAAAGTCAAATTCCCAAGCTTCAGGTTACTGCTCAAAAACTTTCCGGTGATATAAACATTGCCTGCAAAGTCGGTAGTAGTGCCAAAAGTATAGACTTCATGGACGTTATTCGTGCCATTACTGACCCTTTCCCAAGCCCAATTTTGTGCATTCACGCTCAAGCCGATGAAGGCGAGCAGTACGATGAATAGTATGCTTGTTTTCATGTTCATGAATTTAATTTGAGCAGCAAAAATAGGAAAAAGTAACTAATTCACGCAACATTATTTTAAGAAAAGTTCTCCTTGATCCCTCGAAAAGCAGGTTTTATAACGAGGAAAAGTTCATGCAAGACATTAATCCTGTGCTACAATATTATCATCCCGTGCTACAATATTATGATGGCGTGCTACAATATTATCACCCCGAGCTACAATATTATCACCCCGAGCTACAATATTATCATCCCGAGCTACAATATTATGATGCCGAACTACAATATTATCATCCCGTGCCACAATATTATGACGCCTAAGTAAAATCTATTAAAGATTCGGAATCCTGTTTTAATGCTGGCTTTTGGAATAATAAGCCGCCTTAGCCAAGAATTTATTCGCCCTCGCGGTATCTTTTGCAAGGTTATAAACGCCCCCAATAAATTGATAACTTTCGGCATCGGTAGAATCTATTTCCAATGCTTTATTAAAGTAATCCAATGCTACTTGAAATCTATTTTGATTCGCATACGTTACGCCAATATCCTTATATGCCGTCTTCGATTTAGGATTCATCGAAATAGCTTTTTGGAATGCCGCAATAGCTAATGAATCATGCCCCGCCTGCCCCAATGCCATGCCTTTGCTGATCACCAATGTTTCATCCTTCGGCTCATATTTAATGACCGAATCTATGGATGCAGCCAGTTTGTCGAACTGCTTCGTTTGCTCGTAACATTGGGATAAAAATTTAAACGTCATACTGTTTTTTTGAGGCAGATTGGCAATCAGTTTCTCAAAATAATAAATAGCATTCACATAATCTTTCTTCGCCAGATAGGCTTGTCCCAAAGCATCATAGGAGTCGTTATTATCAGGATAAATATCAATACCTTTTTTGAATTCCACAATCGCTTTATCGAGCAATTGTGCTTTCACGGCATCATTCTTTTCTACTAAATATTGATCCTTCAACATAGATACCCCGTTGTTCACATGAGCACGGGCACTACCCGGAACAACCTCCACATCATGCCCGAACAATTGAATGTTATCTTCCCAATCTTGGCTTCTGGCAAGGGTTTTCAGCGAATAGATACCCACGATAGCGAATACAATCATCATCATCATTTTATTCACCGAAACAAATTCTTTCACCGTAGAAAACTTCTTTTTGATACCATCAGTTTTTGTAACTTTTATTAATAATAATGTGATGACAAGACAAAATCCTAACGACGGCATGTATAAAAAACGCTCCGCCATCGTTGCTCCTATCAACAAGAAAATATTGGAAACAGGGGCAATAGTGAATAAGAAAAACAAGATGGCAAAGGCATACCAGTTTTTCTTTCGGATAGTGATAACCGCATAAATTCCTAATGCGAAATAGAGCGCAATTGCCACTATTGCCAAGGGGTCTTTCAGGGTATGAATTGCAATCTGATTAAAAGAATAATCGTACGACAAAGGATGAGGAAAGACCAGCAACAGCATGTATTTTAATAAAATATAAAATGCCGTTACCCGCTGATTAATGACATCTGGCGTGGCATACAAAGCATTATTTATTGCTGAATGATCGAACGATTCGGTGATCGTTCGCAGGGCTAATGACCGGATGAAAAAATAAATGCCGGCAACCGAAATCAATACTATAATTATAGCCCCGATTTGCTTGGTATTTACCCGCATAAAAACATACAGCAACATCGGAATTATGATGATGAACGAAATGCTGGTTTCCTTGGAGGACAATGAAAGTAGGTAAGTGATGCCTCCTAAAATCAAATAAATAATTTTGTTCTTTTCTATAAATTTAATGATACCTAATGATGCCGTAATTGCAAACAAAAAGCATAATATTTCATCCCTGCTTTTAATGCTGTCCACCACCTCGGTATGTATCGGATGGGCAGCATACAAAAGGGTGCAGGCAAAAGGAATCAGCAGTTTTACAGCGTTCGATTTGGCATTAAATAATGCACAGAGAAAAAGGAAAAGAAGCCAACAGGTGATGGCATACAGCAAGACATTCATAAAGTGGTTGATATGTGGATTTGCAGGAAAAAATTGCCATTCGATGGCAAACATAACCAAGGAAACAGGGCGATATTCTGCAACGCGGGTATCATTAATTCCGAACCAATAACTATGTTTCAGAATGGTCGGAATCCCTGCAATACCTTGAGTGGTAATGCTGTTTTCTTTCACCACCGAACCATCATCCAGCGTATAATTAAACGCAATACTCGGAGCATAAAGCAGGAATGCAAATACGGCAATCAGTATCCCTAAAGAAGTTTTCAGGGTCTTCATATCATTAAGATTTGAAGCTGCAAAATCAGGCTTTTTTACGGACGATTCAGCGCTTTTAACAGGCTTTGTTTTGCTCATTTATGGTCTTCATTTTATTCTTATCGGATGCAAAAATAAAATTATTTATTGATACGATTTTCGTTGCCATTTGCGAGGGCTTTTTTTGACATCAAACATTGTTTTTATCCAATTCATTATTAATTATGAAAAGAGAGCTGTAAAATGAAATAAATGCCATTAAAATACTTTTTGCCGTCATTACATTCATTAAAATAATAATTTATTACATATTAGTATTTAATTTAATTAACAAAAAGATGCCTCTATCGCAGACGCCTCCTATTTCATTATTTATCCTCAACGGGTAGGCTATGAAAATCAATGAGCGAAATAATGTTATTTTATGCCCTCATTTTTCGGGGGATGCCATTCCCAAGGTTATTTTATGCCCTCGTTTTTCGGAGGATGCCATTCCCAACTTTAGTTTATGCCCTCGTTAAAAAATGGATGCCATGCCCAAGGTTATTTCATGCCCTCATTAAAAAATGGATGCCATTCCCAACCTTAATTTATGCCCTCGTTAAAAAATGGATGCCATGCCCAACCTCGGTTTATGCCCTCATTAAAAAATGGATGCCATTCCCAACCTTGTTTTATGCCCTCATTAAAAAATGGATGCCCCACCCTAAATCGTTTCCTGCCGTATCCCATTTTATGACCTTTATTTTCTTCCCGATTTCGGGGAATGCGATTTCTTTGCCGCCAAAAATTTTGGTGGATTCAACCTTTAGCATGAAATTTGCATCCAACAATAAATGGAATTACCTCAACAATTTTTAATAATTTTGCCGCCTATATTAATAATATGAAATCGCTACAAATTTTGTCCCTCTTCGCGCTGCTGGTTTTTGCATCCTGCACATTTGATAAAAAAAATATGCCGACTATTATCACGCCGCCAAAAACGTGTGCCGATACGGTACATTATTCTACGACTATTAATTCGATCGTTACTGCCCATTGTGCCATATCAGGATGCCATGTTTCGGGAGGCGTTCCCGGGGCATTAGATTTTACGCAAGTAGCCAATGTTCAAGCCCAGGATTCGGCGATTTATTCGAGGACAACATTGCTTTCTACACAGATAGGTTTTATGCCTTCAACCGGTTCTCCATTAACCTCCGATGAGATACAATCCTTCTACTGCTGGTGGAAACAAGGGGCTCCTCTTTAATCAAATAATTAATCAAAATAATAAATAATAACAATGAAAAATCTAATGGTAATCCTCCTGGTCATCGTCGCGATGGGGACTGTAAATGCGCAAACAATTTATTCAACAAAAACCGGCTTGGCATCCTTTTTTTCCAAGACTCCGATGCGTGACATCAAGGCAAAGAATGACAATGTCGGCGTCGTATTAAACACAGCTACGCGAGAAATGGTGTTCGTCGTTTCGATCAAGAATTTTATCTTCCCCGATGCTTTGATGCAAGAACATTTCAATGAAAATTACATGGAAAGCGACAAGTATCCTGATGCTAATTTCAAAGGGAAATTCAATGAAAAAATTGATTTCACCAAAGACGGTATCACGAACGTAACCGCTACTGGCAAGCTGAAAATCCACAATGTGGAAAAGGAAGTTACCGAGAAAGGGACGGTAACGGTGAAGGACGGAAAAATCTCGTTACACTCGGAATTTAATGTGGAAATAAAAGATTATAACATCACGATTCCGAAAGTGGTATTTGATGATATTGCAAAGACCATTTTAATCACGATTGACTCCCCGCTGACGCTGCATGTCAAGAAATAAATTTGGGAAAATGAAACGGAAATCAAAATTAATAATCGCTCTCTTTGGGTTCATAACAGGGTTTTATAATCCTGTTATTGCGCAAGAAGATTGGAAAACGATTGTCAGTATTGACTCGATCAATACTTGCAATATGTACAGCGCCACCTTCAAAACTACCCGCCTGATTAATGCTCAATCCGTCGAAACGGCAAAGAATCATTCGCTGGATTTCCGCATCTCGCATCGGTTTGGAAATGTGAGCATGGGCGGGCATTCCTTGTATGGTCTGGATGCCGCAAGCGATATTCGTTTTGCTTTTGAATTCGGTGTTTCCAGCCAATTGACCATGGGCATAAGTCGCAGCCGGATAGCAGAGAATTTGGAAGGATTAATTAAATATCGCCTCCTCGAACAACGTGAAGATGGAAAGATGCCGATGTCCGTAACTTTGTTTGCGAATACCACCCTGACCCCTGCAAAAGATTACAGCTCGACATTGGATTACGCGCTCTTTGCGCATCGAATGTCATACACCTATCAGGTGCTTATAGCTCGCAAATTTTCGCGGAATTTTTCCTTTCAGCTGATGCCCTCTTTGGTGCATCGCAACTTCATTACCGACCCTGCGGATAAAAACGATTTGATTTCGTTGGGAGCAGGCGGAAGATTGAAATTCTCTAGGCGGTCGGCATTGGTGGTAGATTATTTTTACAATATCAACCCTATGAATTCTACCCGCTCCTCGAATCCTTACTTAACTTTTTATAATCCTTTAGGCATCGGCTGGGAAATAGAAACCGGCGGGCATGTTTTCACAATCATGTTTTCTAATTCGGCAGGTATTATCGAGAATGAATTTATCTCGAACACCACCGATTCATGGATGAAGAAAGGGTTTAAATTCAGTTTCGATATTTCCCGTAGCTTCTCTCTTTAATTTCTCTCCATGATTTTTCCTCCCGATAGTATTCCTGAAACCATTTCGGATTCAGCGATTCATAATGCTGCCGCCGCCGATTCGTCTTTTCGGTTCAGCGATATTTATTCTCCCTCCAATCCTACAAAACCAAAGGAAATAGAAGAAACGAATACCTACGTCCCATTTTTTCATCACCATGAATTGCCTATCAAAAACCAAGAGCCGATTCCGATAACCAGTTCCAATCCTTTTTGGTTGTTTTATGTTTTGTTAATTCTCGTCGCGGGGTTTACCTGGGTAAAAGTTTTTTATTCCCGAACGTTGGAACACATTCTCGGTTCTTTCATCTCGAAAACAATGTCGAATCAAGTGGTTCGAGATGAAAACCTGTTGCTTCAAAAAGCATCTTTTCTGCTGACGGGAATCTTTTATTTGGTTCTTGCCTTGTTCATTTATCAAATCAGTATCCTCGATCCGTTTCTTCCTGATTTCTTTCCGAGTGGCATTGCGAGGTTCTTGATTTTAGCAGTAATGGTCGCCGCAATTTATTCTTTCAAATTTATTTTCCTCAAGGTTTCGGGTTTTATTTTTCAATTAGACAAACCTGTTTCTGCCTATATTTTCAACATTTTTTTAATCAATAATCTCATAGGGATATTGCTTCTTCCAGTCGTCATAGCTATTTCTTTTACATCCACTATGGCGGCGATTATTATCTTCAAAATAACTGTTGCGATCATCATTTTGCTTTATCTTTTCCGGCTGATGCGGGGCATTTTGATAGGGTTAAGCCTGACCCATTTCTCCTTGTTCTATCTGTTTTTATATATTTGCGCCTTGGAAATAGCACCTTTGATTTTTATTATTAAGGCAACGATTAGTTAAGATACGCGGGCATAAATTTTTTTATTATTGAATAAATTCTACACGATTGAAAGTTAAAAGCATCTTGGTCACGCAGCCAAAACCGGAGAGCGATAAGTCGCCGTACTTCGATCTGGCAAAAAAATATAATCTGAAGATAGATTTCCGCGAATTCATCCATGTCGAACCGGTGGACATACGCACTTTTTTGGAGGATAAAATTGATGTTTCAAAATACACCGCCGTTATTTTTACGAGTAAAAACGCGGTTGATCATTTCTTCCGCATTTGCAAAGGTCTCTTTATTCATGTGCCTGAAACCTTCAATTATTACTGCGTTTCGGAGTCCATTGCGTACTACTTGCAAAAGTTTGTGGTGTATAAAAGGAGGAAAGTTTTGTACAACAAAAATGCCAATAAAAGCCTGATAGATGTTATTAAAGTAAACACCCACGAAAAATTTTTGTTGCCTTGCTCCGATTCTATTAAACATGAATTGGTGAATGAATTGATGAAACATAAAATCGCTTTCAAGGAGGCAATAATTTTCCGAGTGGTGCCTTCCGACCTGTCTGATTTGGCGAATGTGAATTACGATATGATTGTTTTTTTCAGCCCTACGACCCTTGTTTCATTGTATAAAAATTTCCCGAAATTCAAGCAAAAAGAAACCCGTCTGGCAGCCTTCGGACCGGCTACTTGCGAGGCGGTTTTGGCTGCCGGTTTGACCTTAAATATCCAGGCTCCGATTCCGGGAATTCCTTCTATGACGATGGCGATAGAGCAATACATCAAGACGGTGAATAAATAAAATACGCCATCATCTGATCATCGAACGGATATGAAAAATGTTGATAAAAAGAGTTTGGAAAATGCTTATCGCTTGTTTGAAACAGGGGATATTGACACGATGGAAATTGGCACAACGGAAGGCTTACAGCAAATTCACAGCTACCTTTTTGGCGGGCTTTATGATTTTGCCGGACAGATACGAACGCAGAACATTTCAAAAGGCAGTTTCCGGTTTGCGAATGCCTTGTATCTTCAGGAGGCTTTGGCAAAAATAGAAGGGATGCCGGAAGCCGATTTCGGACAAATCATTGCCAAATATGTCGAGATGAACATCGCTCACCCCTTCTTGGAAGGCAACGGAAGAACGATGAGGATATGGCTGGATATGATTTTAAAAAAACGGCTGAACAGGGTCGTGAACTGGCAATTGGTCGCCAAAGACCTTTACCTCCAGGCGATGGAACGCAGCCCGGTGAATGATTTGGAACTGAAAACCCTCCTGTCCGCCCATCTGACGGAGGAGGTGAATAACCGAGAACTGATTTTTAAAGGCATCGAGCAATCCTATTACTATGAAGGATACGATAAGGAGGACCATGAAGAAGAATAAACTTTGTTCATAATTTGCATCTATCATTAATTATATATCTTTGCGGCTGAAATTATAAAAAGAAGTATCACATTAAACAAAAGTAAAATGAAAAAAGTTGTTATTTATTTAGTTGCGCTCTTTCTATTGAGCAGCGGTGCATCTGCTCAAATTACCCAATTGCAAACTAATGTAAGCTATTATTATGTTCTTTTTCATCAGGCAAGTATTAAACTTATTGAGCCACATATTGGGGACACTGTTTATATTAATAATTTGAATAATACCCATTATGACACTATTCTTATTCCCACAGTTACTCCTCCCGAAAATGCTGGTCCTGGGACTGGGTTGATATATTATTGGAGTGAAGATTTATTTGATACCGACCCTAATACAATAGAATATCTATATGTGTATAGTGATGCAAGCCAAATCCGTCACGTTCGTATTATCAGGCAAGATGGTACTATTTTATTTTCTGCTGATTCGGTAACGATAGGAGGATATGCTATCTATCCCGATGTCCTTTTACGTTCAATCGTTAACACAGATAGCGGTACGTTTATGTTCCTGATCAAGAATTCTGGGGCAACTCTTTACAAACTTCCCGGCACTTTATTTTGTCCTGCTTGCGATGGAAGTAATGTCCCTGCATATCATATTACAGGTATTCATAATCCTATTAATGGAAATAATATGGAGTTGCGAGCCTTCCCGAATCCATCGAACAATAAAACGAAAATATATTACACCCTGCCCGAAGGAGTGATGGATGGGGACTTGATTTTGTATGACTTGCTAAGCCAGGAAAAGAAACGGATAAGGGTGAACCGATACAGCCCGTTTATTGAAGTCTCCACTGCCGACATTGCTGCGGGGAATTATTTTTATCGGATACAAACCTCAAAAGGTATTTCCCAAGGCAGGCAGCAAGTGGTGGTGCATTGATTTGCGTTAATCATTAATTGTATATCTTTGCGCCCGAATAAGAGCATGAAAAACAGAATGACATCAGATAGCAGAACATCGGAACTTCGGTTCGAGCCAAAGACAACCGTCTTTGGAACAAATACGACCGTCTTTGGCGTAAATACGATCGTCTTTGGAGCAAACACAATCGTCTTTGGAGCAAACACAATCGTCTTTGGAGCAAACACAATCGTCTTTGGCGTAAACACAATCGTCTTTGGCGCAAACACAATCGTCTTTGGCGTAAATACGATCGTCTTTGGCGTAAATACGATCGTATTTGGCAATTTCGGTATAATGGAAAAATCTTTGCTATGTCTGCCAATAAATATTAATAATACTATAA
>CAIMUP010000078.1 GCA_903844645.1 uncultured Bacteroidota bacterium | reverse complement strand
CATCATCAATTCCTTGTTAATAATAACTAATACCAAGTGATTAATAACTGAAATCAAGTGATTCCAGATTTACACCATGGTACAATCCAGTTACACCATGGTACAATTCAGTTATACCATGGTACAAGTAATTTATACCATGGTGCAAATCATTTATACCATGGTGCAAGCCATTTATACCATGGTGCAAGTCATTTGTACCATGGTGCAAGCCATTTGTACCATGGTGCAAATGATAAGCATGTACAATTCGTTAAACGAATTGTAACTGTTGTCTTGCTGATTGCGTAGAACGGTGTATATATCCTAATAAATCCACAATAAAATAATGAAATGAAGATAGTAGAAGTAAAAATTTCGGTCTATACTAAGGAAAGAGTTGCACAAATCTTGCTGGATTATGGCTTGACTTGTATTAATAAGAGCATGGAATCGGTGTTGTATGCTGTGCCTAATATTCATGGAACAGTGTATGTGGATGGGCTGGATGCAACTGACGCACTGGCATTGGCGATTAAAAATTATAACAAAAATAAAAACACCGATAACCTCAATATTGTGAAAGATAAGATGGCGTTATTGGTTTTGTGGCTTACTATTTTTTCAAAGTTGGTCGTGAAGATAGCCAATGATGAGGCGAATTGTACCACCCGCGAAGAGGCTTCTACCAATATCGGTCTGTCAGGATTCGAACCGCATAAGTTATCCCAAGCAAAGAAGGGAAATCCTGATGACCCTATCATCACTGCGTATTATGCAGGTGATGGAATCATCGAAATAAAGGTGGTTAATGGAAAATCTTTTGACGCATCGAGCATCACGGTCATAGCTGTGGAAGTGCCGCCAGTAAAGGATCCTGTAACGCCATTACCTAAAATTAGCATTGAGGATAATCAGGTAACTGTTACCTCAAAAGTGGCGGTGAAGGTGGTAACAAAAACGATAAGTGGCAAAGAAAGGATTATGAAACTTAATAAGATGAATACCCATGCCGCATTTAATGTTTGTATCTTCTGTCAGAATGGAAATCAGCAAATCAGCAAGCTATCGAATGTTGTTTTGGTGGAGATTATGAAGATGATTGAATGATTTTATTTCATTATCGTTGTGTGATTGCATCCGCTTTGGCGGTTCAGCAACACAACAATGATGAGGCGAAATATAATTGCAATGAATTTTTATCAGAATGGGTAACCAATTCCGATATTTATCTTCAAATTCGGAAGGCTGTAGTATTTTATTGGATTAATTCCGCGGAAAGCAAGCGGAACTGACGGATCGTACACAGCCCACGCCTCATCAAACCGAATAACGAAGAAATTAAAGTTCAGTCTCAACCCAAACCCTGCACCTATTGCTATTTCTCTTATAAATTTCTTCCTGTCAAACTGTGCTCCCGGACGATTAGGATCATCATACATCAGCCAAACGTTACCTTCATCGGCAAAGAATGCACCTTGTAGTATCCAAAACATATCAAACCGGTATTCTTCGCTCAATAATAACTTAATATCCCCAGTTTGGTCGAGACTTTGCTTCTTATCGTAGGCACCAGGTCCCAAGGTTCGTGCAATCCATCCACGAATATCGTTGGCTCCCCCACCATAATACGCTTTCTCGAAAGGTAATGTCTGGGTTTGTGGAGTAACTGGAATACCTACTGAAACAGCTCCGCGAAGAGCAATGTTTCCCAGGATAAACTTAGGGACAAAATACCTGCCATCCACATCGAATTTCCAATAACGTGAATACACCTGGGTGAAGAGTTCATGTTTCCCGAGAGAATCTGGTTTAAGCCCAAATAAAGGCTGGTAAAGCATCGCAGGAAGGAAACCAGACATCTCGCCAGCCAAATAAAAGAAGGAATAAGGTTTGTATTTGTCGTTAATATTTTGATTCTTTCGAGTAAAAGACACATTGAAATCGGTAGTAATGTGAGGGCGATACGAATTACTGATGGCTTGGTCGTTATAAGACTTCAAGAGTGTCTCAAAAGTCGGATCTAATTTAGAATTAACGTAGTTAATATCCACCCAACTGATGTTATATTTCTTAAAGATGCTACGACTTGGCTCGCGCCAGTTCTGACTATAGGTAAAGTTCGATAAAGACCGCTGATAATCGGGACGTAATTGCTGAAGATATGAGGCAGACACGGCAGACTTAGGCTCGGATAGCTGGGAAATATTTTTGATTACGCTAAGAGGCACAAGGAACTTCTGAAAGTTCATACTCATTTCCATACCATACTCCAGAGTGTTGAAGAAAGAGAAGTAAGTTTTAGAACTACCCACTTGAGTCAACTGGGCTTCCACAGAGGCTTTCGGACGAATATCAAACATTTCAAAGCCAGAGAACGTGTTCTTGTTACGATAGTCAGCATTTATAGAAATACCCTTGTTACTTCCCTGATTAGTACCCTCTGATTCGATAGACATTGATTGTCTTTTGGAAGGACTTAGCTGGATGAACACATTAAGTTCATAGTTGTTGGCAACAGTATCATGGTGCACCGAATCAATGCTGATATTTATGAATTTAAAGTAGTTTAAATCGCTAAGTCTTCTGTTTGTTTCCTCCTGCTTCTCAATCGCGTATTGATTTCCTTTCTTTAAGAAGATAGTTTGTGAAAGCCTTTCGTAACTATACTTGGGGCTTGTAGCAGATGACAGGAAGTATATGTTATTATATAAGACAGTATCCAAATTTTTGTTTGATTTAATATCGCGAGCATTATAATCTGTCTGGACATAGATATTTTTCAGGTAATAAACATGATGACTTTCCGGCATTAACCCAAGGGCTTCGGCACTTTTGCTTTCATTGATTCTCTTTACCCCACAAACTATATTAACCTTGTGTAAAGAGTCATTAATAGGCACTATAAAATTGATATACTCTTTAGAGAAATAGTAATAACCCCTTTGTTTCAGCTCATAAGTCATGCGGTCTCGCTCTTTACTTAATTCATCTTCATCAAAAATATCACCCTGTTTAATAAGAGAATAATATTTGCAATCATCCTTGATATGTCCCTCCAAATTAGGATCAGAAATGTTGAAAGAAATTGAATCAATTCGGTACGGTTCATGCCCATCTATCACGTATTCCACATTGGCTACCTTATGATTCCTTTTATACATAATAGTATCTTTAACCGTGGCATTAAAGAAGCCTTCTTTATGCAAAAAAGACTTTATACTTTTTACGTTTTTATTAATTAGTAAGGTATCAAGAATCACAGGCGGCTCACCTAAGGTGTTGACAAAGAGTTTCCTTTTCCATGTTGTGTCAGCACCTTCTTTATGCCCAAGATTATAAAAGAAAAGCCGCGAACGAAGTATTCCAAGCAGCTTTTTATTTGTTTTAGGCTTGATAATTTGTGCAATACTTTCCTTCAATGTTACACTTTCCTTGGTATCCAGTTTCGATTTAGCCTTACTAAGTTTATTGGAATTCAGGAACACTTCACCCTCTTTTAAATTCTTGAAAGGACTGCATGAATTTAAGAAAAGGATAGATAAAATAAGAACGAAAATAAAGATTAGTTGCTTCAATTGCCGGAGATTAGTTAATTTTGAAATCGGACAAAATTACAAATTCCCCACATTAAATTTAACATCGCATTTATGATTACCAAGAACCAGATACAATTGCTGACCTCTTTACAGATAAAAAAATTCAGGAATGAACATGGGTTATTCATCGCCGAGGGAGAGAAAATTTCCGCTCTTTTATTAAATTCATCTTATAAAATTCATTCTCTTTATGCCACCAAAGAATGGCTCACGGGGAATAAAATAAGCAATGATTTATCCACAAAAATCTTTGAAACATCGAACCATGAACTTCAGAAAATAAGCGGATTAAGTTCTCCCCAAGAAGTAATCATTGTTGCCGAAATTCCGAATCATAGCCTCCAATTTAATGACTTGAATTCGGCTCTGACATTGGTTTTTGATGAAATAAAAGACCCTGGCAATTTAGGAACCATCATCCGCATTGCTGATTGGTTTGGCATCCGCCACATTATCTGCTCGCCCGATAGTGTGGATGTTTTTAATCCCAAAGTAATACAAGCCACGATGGGTTCATTTTGCCATGTCGAGGTTCATTATTTACCCCTCGAAGAATTATTTTCCTGGAATCATCACCTCCCCGTTTATGGTACCGCGATGGATGGAAAAAATCTTTATGAATGCGATTTGGAGCCGAATGGGCTGATCGTTTTTGGTAATGAATCTCGGGGTATCAAACAAAAATACAAGTCCCAAATAGATCAAAAAATCAAGATTCCTTCCTTTAATAACAACCCCTCGAAGGCAGAATCTTTGAACATTTCGATAGCTGCCGGCATCGTTTGTTCGGAGTTTAGGAGGAGGGGAAATTGATTTTTTAAGGATTCCAAACATGTTTCTCCTGACTTGAAACATGTTTATCATTCCGGTAAACACGTTTATCGTTCCGGTAAACATGTTTATCGCTCCGGTAAAGGTATCTCTAAAAGAGGTTATTTCTTTGCTTTGACAGGTTTTCCTGCTGTTTTCTTGCCTGATTCTGAAATCAGAGTTTGATCTTTCTTAACAATCCGGCGGCGTTGCTTTTTAATTTCATCTTCAACCGGCTCGACATATTCCGTACTATTCATCGTCGGCAAAGCCTCTGCTTCTGGTTCAATAATTTTGGCTTTTTCACGTCTCACAGTCGGTTTTGGAGTCCTTATTTCATTGGAGTAATGTTCATTAGTATGGAATGGATGATTCACAATAATAGGGATTTTAAAACCATTTAATTGTTCGATACGTTCCATCATCCTCATCTCGTTTTTATTACAAAATGAGAGGGCAAAACCGGCAGCCCCAGCCCTTCCGGTCCTTCCGATACGATGAATATAACTTTCCGGTTCGCGAGGCATATCATAGTTAATAACGTGGGATAAAAATTCAATATCAATACCTCTCGAAAGCACATCAGTAGCCACTAATACTTTCAAATGACCTTCCTTCATTTTAGCAAGAGATTGTTCTCGGTTATTTTGAGATTTCTTCCCATGTAACGCTCGAGAAGGTATTCCCCTTTGATTCATTTGTTCCACAATTTTATCGGCTACCTTTTTATCATTAACAAAAATTAATACCGATTTCATTTCCTCTTCTTCTATCAAATGAAAAAGCAATTTCGTTTTATCATTTTGGCTGACAAAATATATCGCCTGCTTAATCTTAGGAGCATTAAAAGTTCCGGCAGCAACCTCTATCCGAACCGGAAGAGTCAAAATATTACTGGCAAATTGAGCCATGTCAGGAGGCATAGAAGCGGAGAAGAATAAAGTTTGAATTTCTTTCGGCACAGCCTGCAAAACCTTGTTCAAATCTTCAGCGAATCCTAAATCAAACATCTTATCTGCCTCATCCAAAACCAAAACCTGAATCTTATCAAGACTAATCTTTCCTTGATTCATCATATCCGTCAGCCTACCAGGAGTAGCGACAACGATATCAACGCCATAGCCCGAGGATTGCAATTGGGCAAGCATCTTAACACCACCATAGTAAGCGGCATTTTTCAACCCTGTATATTTTCCGTAGATGCTAAAGCTTTCATTAATTTGAATGGT
Organism: uncultured Bacteroidota bacterium; assembly: GCA_903844645.1. Taxonomy (GTDB): domain Bacteria; phylum Bacteroidota; class Bacteroidia; order AKYH767-A; family JABDAW01; genus JABDAW01. The sequence goes on along the minus strand of CAIMUP010000078.1, from coordinate 20,885 downwards.
AAGCTCCCTTGTAGGGCTTAAAATCAATGCTCTCGGATGTTCCCTTTCATCAGCAGAAAGTTTCTCCAAATAAAGATTTTGAAGTATCGGCACAGCGAATGCTGCCGTCTTTCCAGTACCTGTTTGAGAACATCCAAGGATGTCTCTTCCCTTTAAGATATAAGGGATTGCTTGTTCTTGGATGGGAGTAGGCATTACATAGCCTTCCTCCGCCAATGAACGCTTTATCGGCTCAATTAAATTTAGTTTTTCAAACGACATATATGTTATGAAAAGGGTTTTAAATATTCTCTGCTTTCAATGGTTATTCTCGTCAGCCAAATGAAGGGTAATGCACGTGCATTAGAAATCGCCGACATTTAAACTTCTGCAAAACTACAAAAAATTATCGAGATAATAATAACAAGTTTTATTTTTGTAAATGTGTCATCGTGTTGTCAGGTACCAACACCCCTTTTCTCAAACCCACGAATACACCTTTAGTCGCTGCCGAAAAATAATTTATTTATGTTGTTCTCTTTGCAGTCGGGCTGCCTTCGTTTTATACTCTTTTCCTTTGGTACTATCACCCATTTTATTATACGTTACTCCGAAAAAATAAGCTGTCAAAGCATTCGCAGAGTCTAAGGATTCAGCCTTTTTCAAACATTCAATACCATCTTCATATTGCTTCAACGACCCGAAGGCAGCCCCTAAATCTATGTACGCTGCTATACTATTTGGATTGATGGAAATTGCCTTTTCAAACTCTTCTATCGCCCCTGAATAATTTCCTTCCTTAGCATAGCCTTCTCCTTTGTTTACATGGTAGTTAGCTCCATTAGGATCGTCCCAAGCTATGGGATATTGTCGCAAATCCACCGTGTTTGGATCCACTCTTTGAACAAGAAAAAGATAGTATTGTTCACCTTTTACGACTCCCGGCTCAAAATACTTCAATAAATCTATCTTAATATCATCTGCCAACATGCCTCGCGTAACAGTTTTTCCATCACTAAAATAAGATAAATTAGTACTCAAAAAAAGCAGCTTATCTTTCCTTTCCTTTTTCATTAGATTCACGATGGAGGAATAAACTTCAGAGTCAAGCGGTCGGTGATTTCGCTTTTTATTCCAGATACAAAATGTTCCATAATCATTCATTTGAGGATAGTATAATTGCCTGTCTAAATAGGTCGCAACAGCACAGGTAAGATAGTCAATACATCCAGCAATGGGAAGACTTTCGAGCTTATTGTCGCGTATATAATCCACCACATCATTGGCTCTCGAAAATTCATATTTATAATCTTTATAATGCGCTACAATTCCGCCGATAACATTGGTAGATAATGCCAGAATAAGAAACGGAGTCTGTATCTTTTTTCCAAAATCAGAGAGGCGTTTAAGCAACTTGTTTTTATAGATTTTATCTTCATAAAAATGTGCAAGCCAATAACAAATAATAAGAACGATAAATAAGAAACCGGTGTATCGTATCCACAATAAATTGGTATAATAAAACATACATAAAATACCAAAGGTTATCCCTGCATAAAGTAACAAGATTAAGGGTTTCCGAAGGAAAATAAGTAGCGAACAAAACACGGTCGAAATCGGTAAAATAATCAACAATAAAACATAAGACCAATGTGCCTCAAACAATTGCCGGACGGGCGTTTCAATACGATACTCGTTAGGATAAAAATAGTTGGTATTCCAAAAATGTATGGCAGCAGTATTCGGAATATTAAAGTATGCGGTAAAGAGTTTTGCGAAGTCATTAATCCATCTTCCCATTTCAAAAATACCTCCAGGAGATTTTAAGTAAAATGTGTTGTCTTTGCTTGGCATTATCATCAAAACAGCAGCCGCAACTCCTATTAGTACAATGAATAAACCGATTGATAATTTCCTTAGTTCTTCCCTATTTTTTTCTTGATAAAAAAGTTGATCAAGAGCCAGAATCCCTGCTATACCAAGGGAAATGATGACCCCATATATCGAAATATTGGCAAGCAAAGCCAAGGTAATCCCTAACGAAATATAATTAGATTTACGATTTCGATACAAAGCGCAGGCGATAAAAACAAGAAGAACTTCTAACCCGTAACAACGACTAATAACAGCGTATTCATAGATCGGAAAATAGCCGAAAGAGAACAGAATTTTGCAAGTAATATCAAGCGTAGCATACCGATTGAAAACATAAATAAAACAACATGCAATAAGAAGATGAAGTGCCTGCATATAAGCGACATTATGGGTAAAACAAGTGATAAAATAAAGCAGCAGATGCCACAAAACAGGATGCCCCTCGTACTTGATGTTTTGAAACAGTTGAGGAATGGAATGAGCCTCGCGGGCAACTAACCAGGCTTGGTGTTCATCGCGCCACATTTCATGATGAAGCATCCCAAAAAGAGCGACACAAAAAAAGATTGCAGTAATAAGTATGGAAGAATAAAACGGACTCAAAACCCATCGCGGCTGTTTCGCAAAACCAGCAACCGGCGGTGCATTTTTTGTTTTATTTTCAACAACTTTTTTAAGCGATTTCTTTTGATATTTCATGGCAGCAAAACTATTCTTTTAATTCGATTAAAATAGTTTCCAATCTCCAACTTATTTTCCTTTCGTTTAAGTTCAAATTAGTTAATTTCCTCGCCCCTATTTGCACTTTTGCTTTAATGATTCAACCTGTTTTAGCCCATTTTCTATCATATAATTTAATAACTAACAAATATTCTGTGTCCCTAACCACAAATGCGACACAATTCCACGAAACTATGTCACAGATGAGTAGATATGTGACACATCTGCTCAAAGTTGTGACACAGAAGCACAGAGATGTGACACAGATGAGCGGATATGTGACACATTTGATAGAAGGCGTGACACAGAAGCACAGAGATGTGACACAAATGAGCGGATATGTGACACATTTGATAGAAGGCGTGACACAGAAGCACAGAGATGTGACACAAATGAGCGGATATGTGACACATATACTCTCATCCGTGACACATCTCTGTACATGTGTGAAGAATATGTGCAGATACACGCAAAATTTCTCCTTTTAGGGATAAGAATATCCTTTTAATAATGGAATTAACCTCACTAAAGAAGTTAATTTTAGTACATCGCCTCTCCCTTTTTGTATTAAACAACGAAATTAATGACCAAATCAAACCCTTGTGGGTCGTCATTAGTAATTTAATAATGGTTAAAATGAAGGTTTTGGGAGGGATTATGAACTTATAAATCCATCCAATAATTCAACATGCAAATCCTCCAAACAAACACCGCCTGGCTGTTATCGCCTGCCTTGTAATTACTAATAACAGTGTTTAATTTTGTTTGATTCAGCATCGAAAGATTGGAGAAATTTTGATCTAATAAAAACTTCAACGGTCCTCGTAACCACTTCACTTCGCCAGGCGTTACAAATCCCTTTTTATCTTTTCTATTCACGATTTTTTCAGGAAGAATTGATTGCATAGACCGCCGAAGAATGTACTTTGTTTCACCATAATTGATCTTGTCTGAATCATTCAAAGAGAAAGCAAATTCAACTAACCGATGATCTAAAAAAGGAACGCGCGATTCAATGGAAAACGCCATCGAATTACGATCTTCATAATGCAAAAGATGCGGCAACGACGACTTAAATAGTAACTGATAAAGGAAATTATTCAGGTGACTTCCGGATTTATTATTTAATGAAATAACATCCGAATGATCCATCGGGAGAAACGGAAAATAATGCTTGTATTCCATCCGATACAAGCTCTCTTCGGTCTTCATTCCAGCCAATAAACTCTTGGAAAAGATGTCAATAGATTTAGAAAAAGAGAAGTGTTGCTGATGCCTGTGCTCCCCTAAAACAGATAGTGCTTTCGCAACATTTAATTGCTGCATCAAGCCCCCAATATAGCGATAAAAAGAGTGCATATAGCCGGCAAGATACTCATCAGATCCTTGTCCGTCCAAGATTACTTTTATCTTTTCCTTGCCTGCCAGCTTCATCACAAAATACTGCGAAACAGGCGATGAACCAGCGATGGGAATGTCTGCATGATGAATGATATTCCTTAGTTCTGCAGCGATTTCATCATCCTTCGGACTGTAATAATAAGGAGTAATATTCTTACATTCCTTTAATACTTCGTTCACCCACGGACGTTCATCCACAGCATCATCGCCTTCATAATAAACGGTAAAAGTTTTGAAGGGAGTATCGGGGAAATACTTGGAAATCGCGCAAGCTATCGAGGAACTATCCAAGCCTCCGCTCAAACATCCACCAACCTCAACATCACTACGATTATGTAGCTTGATACTGTCCGTAAACAGGTCGTAAAATTGTTGCATCTTCTCTTCAAATGTCAAGGGAGACGTAGCATTGAGGTTCACATCCCAGTATTTATTTACAGTAACCTTCCCATTTATAAAGGATAAGTTACAAGCCTCGGGAAGTATCTTTATTTTATCAAAATACGTTTCATCTTCATAAGTAATCCAACCTAATTGTAAGCCACGATTAACTTGTTTTAAATTTAATTCATTGACAAAAACAGGAGATACTTTCAAAGGTTTATACTCCGATCCGAAGTAGAATTTATCTCCCGAATGGATATAATAAAATGGTTTGATACCAAACCGATCTCGCGAGGCAAAGAGCCTGCCAGTGGACTTAGTGTAAATAACCAAGGCCCACATTCCAACAAAATAACCGACACATGCATCACCATATTCTTTGTATGCAGCAAGTATCACTTCGGTATCCGAATTTGATTTGAATTGATACCCTTTCTTGGTTAATTCCGCCTTCACTTCGAGGTAATTATACATCTCACCGTTAAAAACGATGACGTAATCATCGAAGTGCATTGGCTGATTACCTCCTTCAGATAAATCTATAATAGAAAGGCGATTATGTCCCAATGCAACAGGCATATCAACCCACTTCCCTCGTGCGTCAGGACCCCTGTATGCTATGGTTTCAAGCATTTTCTCCAGGAGAGAATCAGCTTGACCTTTGTTGTTTAAAGAAGGGTCTATGAAGCCGGCAATTCCGCACATAATTGAATACTATTTATTAAAAGCATCAACGATTTGTCGGCAAATAAATTGCGCTGCTTTACCATCACCATACATGGAAGGATATTGTAAAGAATCTCTGTTTTCATTAAAGTAATGGTATGCATCTTTTATCTTGATTTCATCCGAACCAACGACCCTTGCATTACCACTTTCAACCAACTCTATCCAAGCTGTATCTTCTTGGAAAATAATACAAGGCTTATGAAAGAAATATGCCTCCTTTTGAACACCCCCTGAATCAGTCATAATGAGCTTCGCATTCGACTCCAACTGAATAATGTCCAAGAAGGAAGCAGGTGGCACGATTTGTATGTATTTATTAGTCTTAATAGAATGATACAAGCCGCTATCCAAGCCCTTTTCCATTGCATATTGAGTACGAGGATGCAGCGGAATAATAAAAGGGATTTTATCTTGCAAAGATAGCTCGTTAAAGGTTCTGAACAAGGTATTTAACGCTAACAAATCATCGGTATTATGAGGACGATGAACGGTTACTAAAACATACTCTTTATCCTCAATTTCAAGCTTCGCTAAAATAGACGAATTCGTCTTGGCAACTTCGGCAAAATGCAAGCTGTTATCATACATAATGTCACCACAGAAAAAGACCTTGGGATTGTTCATCGCATAAGGCGGTTTGTTCTCTAAATTAAAACCCTCTTTACCCAAATTATTAACGCCGGAAATAGAAGGAGTGAACAACAAAGTAGAGAGATGATCGCAAACAATCCGATTCACTTCTTCAGGATAATGTTTATTGTAAGAACGCACTCCGGCTTCGATATGAATAATAGGAATATGCAGCTTGGAAGCCACGACACCACCCGCTAAAGTAGAATTCGTATCACCATACAACAAGAGACAATCGGGTGTTTCTTTAAGAAGAATCTTTTCAATCCCTTCCATGATTCTTGCTGTTTGATTTGCGTGAGAATCCGAACCGACTTGCAGGTTATAATCCTCTTGCGGGATGTTTAATTCTTCAAAAAAAACCTTCGACATATTCGGATCGTAATGTTGTCCGGTATGTACAATGATTTCTTTTATAACATCACTGAATTCATTCCGAATAGCCCTACTTATTGCAGCAGCTTTGATGAACTGTGGTCGCGCACCTACTATGGTTACTATTTTTATCATTTTAGATTATTCATTCTTGTTAATAATTGCTGCTAAAAACTTCGCTTGTTCTTTCCTTGAATACTTTTCTACTGCGGTAGATTGATTAGGCATCAGGCTTTTGCTATTCCAGTTTTGAAAAAGGGTTTCGATGTAAATTTCAATACTTTGTTCATCCTTTCTATCAAACATTTTCCCTGCATTACATTCGGTAATAATTGTTGCCGCATCGCCATCTTCAGGACCTATACCGATGATTGGTTTCCTTGTATTCAGATACTCAAAGAGCTTACCGGTAAGGATGCCTTTATTATTCTCTACCTCCGGAATCACCAGCAACAGTGCGGTAGAACGCATCATATACTTAATGGCTTCATCGTGGGATACATGGGAAATGAATTCGCAATGATTAATCAAGTTTAAGCGATGCACAACTTCCGAAATAGCAGGGGAAATACTCCCCACAAAGCGTATAATTAGTTTCTCACCAGGATATTTCACCACCAACTTCTTAAACGATTCAAAGAAAACTTGTGGCTGATAAACGTCTGCAATAGTGCCTACATAAGTGATGATAAACTGATCGGAATCAGCAACAGATTTATCCTTGAAATCGTCCTCATCAAATCCATTCGGAAGGACATAAAACTTCGTACTATCCTTAGCCGACGACTTCTCAATAAAGCTCCTTTTAATATCCTCACTAACCATCAAAACAGCATCCGCCTGATCTAATACATTGCGTTCATAGCGTTCATCCTTTCCTTTCGCCATGCGGGTGTGGGGCATCTCTTTATAATAATAAATATCCGTCCACGGGTCGCGCAAATCAGCTATCCAATAGAGATGAGGATACTTCTTTTTCAGCTTCAACCCAATCAATTGAGAACTATGCGGAGGCGAGGAAATAAAGATAGTATCCACCTGCTCTGCATCAATGATTTTACATGCCTCCAGATATGCAAACTGCACCCACCCGACACGCGCATCGGGGATAAAGAAATTTCCCCTGATAAACCGCAACAACCGCTGACTAAGCCGCTCTTTATTCTGCCCCGAAAAACCCCCGTAAGGAATCGAATTCTTATTCGTAACCTTCGACAAAATCTTCAGCGGTTCAAAAGAATCGGTCTTAAAAACCCGAATACCTTGAGGAATATCATTCATTAAACTCCCATCCAAAACAGGGTAACTACCCTTCATTTCATCCACCGTCAATACGATCGGCTGCACATCAAACAAAGGTAAATATTTTACAAACTTCAAAGCACGCTGAACGCCGGCACCGCCGCTGGGGGGCCAGTAATAAGTAATCATAAGCACCTTCTTCATCTTTATAAAACCGTTTAAACCGCGATTGCAGGCGGGCAAAATTACTCATTATTTATGACGAATAATCTCCCAACAATTTAAGGTTTAAAGTTTAAACCCCTATTATCCCTCGCGCAGTGGTTCCCGATAGTTACAAGCATCCTACAGGCAATCGCCCCTTCGCTATTTCCTGTCAGGTTGCTGCCTTATACTTTGCAACCTGGCAGGAGCTTCGCACCTATGAGGATGCATGCACAATGTCATGGAATTCGAAATGGACGATTTTATTAAAAGTTAGCATATCGCTTCATAACATTGTTACGGGAATTAAAAAATAGGAGTTTAATAGCATTATTATTAATACCAAAATACCAATACCATTCCAATAGGTGTGTATATGATATTCCAAAATCCTAAAAAAGCACCCAAAAGGGACTTAGGTTTGACACAAAAACGCGTTTTTCGAGCTAACCTGAACTAACGTTAGCTCCAAAAACGGCTTTTTCCAGCTAACCTGAACTAACGCTCGACACAAAAACGCGTTTTTCGGCATACCCTGAACTACGGAACGACACAAAAACAGGATTTTCGTCGCTTCCGTAGTTTGCGATGTGGTAACTTTTAGGGATGTCGTCGCGTCGCCAACCACCCTTGAATGCTATTTTATCAAAATACCGAAGCCCTTTCATTGCCATTTTAATAAAATTTTTCTTCCGCGACATGCCGCTATTCATGGTGAATAATTTGACAAAATTTTTGCCCAAGCATCCTGACAAGCCATCGCCCCTTCGCGATTTCCTGTCAGGTTGCTCGACCTCAAAACTCAAACTTCAAACTTTAACTCCTTAACCCTTAACCCCTTTCTTTATCCTGGTTAATTTAATTTCGGACGGCGGGTTCACGATGAGGGGAATCTTTTCAATCCTCGTTTCGCTGGTATCAAGACCAAAGGCTTTGGCGGTGGATTGGGCTAATCGCTTGATGGCAAAATAACTTCTTAAGATAAAACTTTCGCTCAAGCTGAACTCGTTCTCGAAGGAGAGGAATTTCTCCAATAATACAAACCGGAAGTCGGATGCCAGTTTATATTTTTGCAGCGAAGGGTAGCGGCTGATGATGTTGACCTCGTGATTGGCGACCATTTCTTCGACCACCTTGCGGAATAAAACGCTGACCCTTGCCTGCACACGGAAGCCTAATCGTAACTCGACGCGGATGATTTTATCTTGTTCTATTTCGATTACATCGTACTCCATCGTGTAGGGTTCATCGGTTCTGTCAATGTGAATGAACCAAAATATGTCGGCTCTTTTAGGCTGACGGCTGAAGATGGAGTAGATGATTTTCTGCTCAATGTCTTCCGCGGAATTGGCTTTGGTGAGGTAGATCAGGTTGGAGGAAAACTTGGGGATGGTAGTATCGGAACTTAAATCGTTGAACAAAGGGATGTGTTCTTTCAGGCTCACGAAGTTCAGGAAACGGTTGTTGATTCTCCTCGCCTGATACCAAATATACATCGTGAATATGATTCCGAATTCAAAGATCAGGAACATCCATCGTTGTTTAATCTTCGCCACATTAGCGATGAAGAAAGAAAACTCGACGGATACAAAAACGAGGAGAATCAGAGCAACAATCCATGTTGGATACTTCTTGATGTAATAAAGAAAGTAGGTCATCAACAGGGTTGTCATCAACATGGCGATAGTGATGGAGAATCCATACGCAGCCTCCATATTGCTTGATTCCTTAAAGTAAAGTACGGTGGCAATACAGCCTCCGCACAGTATCCAATTGAGGGAAGGGATGTAGATTTGTCCACGAATATCGGCAGGGTACTTCACCGTGATGCGGGGCCAGAAGTTAAGGATCAATGCTTCATTAATTAGAGTAAAAGAACCACTTATCAAAGCCTGACTCGCAATGATAGTGGCAGCGGTAGCGATTAATATCCCGATAATTAAAAACCAATGCGGCATCATTTCATAGAAAGGGTTCAAGCCATCGAGCTTTTCTTTATTCAAAGATAACAGCCACGCGCCTTGCCCAAGATAGTTTAAGGTCAAAGCAATCTTTACGAAGATCCAACTCACTCTAATATTCTTTCTTCCGCAATGACCGAGGTCGGCATACAATGCTTCAGCACCTGTTGTAGCAAGGAATACAGCACCCAGCAACCAAAAGCCGGAAGGATATTTTGTTAAGAGATTGAAAGCATAGACAGGGTTTAAGGATTTGATGATTGCAGGTAGTTGAATGATTTGATTAAGCCCCAAAACGGCAAGCATCGCAAACCAAACCATCATGATAGGACCGAAAGAAGCTCCCACTACCTTCGTTCCGAATTGTTGGAAGAAAAAGAGGAGTGTAAGGATGCCTATAACGATCGGAATTACGGGAATTGCATTGTCCACGACCTGCAATCCTTCTATTGCCGAAGCAACAGAGATAGGTGGTGTAATGATTCCATCTGCAAGCATCGTTCCTGCGCCTATCATGGCAGGGAGATACAGCTTTTTGCCGTATCTTCTCACTAAAGCATAGAGCGAAAAGATGCCGCCTTCGCCGTGGTTATCTGCTTGCAAGGTAAGGACGATATATTTAAAAGTTGTTTGCAAGGTCAGTGTCCAGAAAATGCAGGAGATACCGCCAAATATCAGCTCTTCCGTGATCGTTCTGTCACCTACCACCGACCTTAATACATACAATGGAGATGTTCCTATATCGCCAAAGATAATTCCAAGCGTTACGAGGACTCCCGCAGCAGAAAGCTTCTTTAAATTCTGTGTTGCCATGTGCTTTATATTACAACCGGAAAAGCATCGCAAAGATCACTCTGCTTTCGGTAGTGGTTAAATCGGGAGACCAATTAGGAGGCAAGGGAGTTGTAGTATATCCAGTAGGAGATGTTACACCACCGGCTCCGGCAAAGTAGGGAACAGAGGAGCCACGACGAACATATTCAATGCGGAATTCAATACTTTGATTGGGCATCCAACAAAGGTTGGTGGACCAATCCCATCCGCTGAAATAATCTCCTGGATTGGCAGAATAAGGATGGGTTCCTTCGGTAATTGTAGGGTTATAGGGATTGGGCAATGGACTTGCATCGCCAGTGGGATAGAGAACGAGGTAACGACCGGGGTTATTCATCAAGCCACCACCAATTGTCCAGGCAATTTTATTATGATAAAACCAAAGCCGATGATAAACCATTTTACTTACAAAGAATTGGGCAGGACCACGTACTGCATCACTATGAAAACCATTGACACCATCGCCACTTTCATCGCCAATATCGAAGGTGAATGAACATGCAGCCTGACTGATACCCTTTGATTTCTTATCGTGATAATACCTGCCGAGGAAACTATTGTCAGAATGAAAACGATGTCTGCCTAAGTAGCCGGCGGCATCACTTCCGTAGTAATTATTCGTCAAAACTTTCACATTTTCATTCGGGCTCCAGGTAATATTGCCTCCAAAACCGGGCATGTCGTTAAACATTCCGTAACTTTGCCAACCATTGATGATCCAAGGTTCTATTTTCAGGGTTTTGCATGGATAAATCTGGATGCGAAGACCATTAAAAAACCAGGGCGTATTGTCTGATGTAAAGGATGCCTGGTACTCCCAATTCTCTACTTGATAATAGGAATTGAGACCGATATATGACATGAACATTCCGACATCTACATTGATGCCGTACATGCAATTAAAATGATAACCGCCATACGCCTCGCTGATATAGCGATACATATTTGCCATCGAATACTGTCCGCGATAAGGGCTAAGATCATTCCGAGGAACTACTGTAGAACGGGTGCCAAACTGTGTCATGATCCGCCCTCTGGCACCTTCAAAACTGAAATCGCCACCAATTGCGACGCAAGAAACTTCCATTTCATTGTTCCGAGCTAAAGCCGTCGAACCAACGACTGTGTGATCCACAGGATTTGCAAAAGAATACGTCGCATTGGCATCTACCAAGACACTTCCAGACACATATTTGGTCTGCAAAAGTGCCGAATCGCGGCGGTCGCTACCATTTTGCCAGCCCTGATCTTGTCCCTCGAAGGGAATCTTAGCCAAAGAATCGGATTGCGCTACCGACCCAGGCACATTTGCTATTAATAGCATTAATAAAAGGAGAGATTGGAAACAATTGTTACTTTTCATAGGAATATTATATATATTATTATTAATTAAATACAGATTTTAAGGGCAGGGAAGTAAGGTATCGGAATGAAAACATAGTGTCCCGAGACGATACACTAGTGTATCGTCATGATTCATTAGTGTATCGTCATGAATCATTAGTGTATCGTCATGATTCCCTGCGTTCTGGCAAAAGATCCCATGGTAGAAGGTATCAAAAGGAAGGAAACAAGGGTTTGGAGGCAGATTCATGCTATATATAGAGTTTGAATTGGTGTTTTTGGGTTCATATCGGCATGTATTTAATGGATTAATACCTATTGTCGGTTAATATCGGTGCTTAAATCGTAGATTCGGTTGATTTTATACCTCCTATTCCGCGAATCGAAGGTAGTTAACTCCTCTTTATTCCTGAAATACACCTCGAGCAGCTCCAAAAAAGCAGTGTTTTCGGTGAATGCAGCATTTAATTCCATGAAAGAAAGCGGCAAAACAGGGGCAATAGAGTCTTTGCTGAAGAAAAATGAATAAATCGGTTTAGAACCCTTGATGCTCGGCATGGAAGTTACTCTATATAATAGTATGTTTTCTCCGCGATTCATCAAAATAAGATGTTCGCCGTTAAAAACTCTTGTGGTTTGAGACCAAACCATTCCGTTTCCGATGAAGAAAAGGAGGCAAAGAAGGAGCATTGTTTTTTTCATGACTTAAATGAATGTTTCACCACCTACAAACCGATAGCCCACGCCTGATTCGGTGATTATATGAACAGGTTTATTCGGATTATCCTCTATTTTTTTCCTCAATTGCCCCACATACACCCGCAGATATTGCGATTCGTTCGTGGAATTGGGTCCCCATATCTGCTTCAGCAAGTAGTTATGTGTAAGCACCTTGCCTTCGTTCTGGATGAAGAGCGTAAGCAACGAATATTCGGTCGCGGTGAGCTTTATTACCTCCTGATTTTTACGCACAACCCTTGTCGTGAGGTCAATTTGTAAGTCCTTAAACTCGACTATAGTATTTATTCCGAGGCTTGCTGTATTCCTCAAAGCAGTTCTTATCCTTGCCAGCAATTCTCCGGTTCGGAACGGCTTCATGATGTAGTCATTCGCCCCATTATCCAATGCGGAAACGATGTCTTCCTCACTATTTTGCACGGATATAATCAGGATTGGTTTCGTGAACCATGTCCTTAGTTTATTTAGCACCGAATGTCCGCTTTCATCAGGCAAACCGAGGTCCAATAAGATTAAATCAGGCGGATGATTGGCAGCCATCAGCAGTCCTTCTTTAGCAGTGGCGGCTTCTCTCACACGGAAGTTGTGGCTCTGCAAAGTAATCTCCAAAAGCCTTCTCATCTGGGTTTCATCGTCTATGATTAATACCTCGTGGTTATTCATTTCGTTGCCTGTTAAGATAAGATATTTCGGAAGGGATAGTGATAATAAAAAGCGCACCACCTTCTTTTTGATTGGTAAGATGAATTGTTCCGCGATGCGCCTCCACAAAGCCTTTGGCAATGGATAAACCCAAGCCGGTACCTCCTGTTTTAGAATCTTTCAGGCGATAAAACTTATCGAACACTTGGTTAATTTCATCATCAGGGAAGCCTTTGCCGGTATCCGATACTTCTATTATCAAACTACTATTAACCGAATCTCTTTTTGAATCAGGATGGTTGTCATCACCTGTAAAATGCCCCTTTATTTGTGATGTACAATCGGCAATGATGGTAATAACAGTGCCGGATTCAGTGTAGTTAAGGGCATTGCTTAATAAATTATACAGCACCTGTTCCATCAATCCGTAATCGAGCTTAAACAAAGGCAGTGCCGCATTCACCTTGACGATTATTGTATGGTTCTTGGCTTTGTCTTCTACCTTATTCGCAGCAGAATGCATCAGTTCATCCACATCCACCCAATCCACCTTCGGCTTTATATACCCCGACTCCAACCTCGACATGTTTAATAAGTTTTCCACTTGTTCATTAAGCCTCACGGATGCAATAGAAATCTCTTTCAAGAGGTTTATTTTATTCTCCTCTGTCAAAATTGTTCCTTCTGTAAGTAGATTATCGGTGGAGCCGATGATGGTGGCGATAGGCGTCTTTAATTCATGCGACAACGAGTTCAGAAGAACGTTATACAGCTTGATGGTATTGGCTTTCTCTTCTCTTTGCCTTGCGAGTTTCTCCATCTGCCGGAGCTTATAGGTAAGCACGGCATTCACCAGGGCAACGACGAAATACATCGCGAGCATTAAGGTGTCTTCGTTGGTGCCGACATTGAAGGTGAAGCGTGGCGGAATGAAGAAGAAGTCCCATATTAAAGCACTCAACATGGCGGCGATTAGCACAGGAAGTATATCGAAGAACATCGCTATCAACGAAACCGAAACGAGGAGGATATAGGAGACTACTTTGTATCCAATAAAGTCGGACAAGACGAAACAAACAGCCGCTATGATGATGACCATCAGAGGCGTGATGAGGAATTGCTTTGCCGTGCTGATATTTTTTGAATTCATTGTTTTCATCGCCGAAATAGTGGTCTAATTTTCCGGCTGCAAAATTACAGCTAATGTTATAAAGATTTTATAAAGAAGTGTGGCGATGACATTAAGATTCTATAAGGGTTGAATTGTGGGATGAATGCTCTATCTGTTCGTTATTGAATACAAGTATAGGGACTTCGCAGTTTGGGTAACCGTTATAGGGGAGGAGAAACTATGGGTAGGAGTTTTCTGAATTCAATTTATGGTGTGTATAGTTTGGTTGTATAGTAGCAGAGTGGCTGTCGTGAGGCTTGCAGGGGAGTTTTTTGTTTATTTTGTGGTTTTCTGTGTTTAGGATATGTTGATTATCATTAGATTAGCGAGGTGCAGGTGCAGGATATTGAAGTGCAGGTGCAGGATATTGGAGTGCAGGTGCAAGGTTTTGAGGTGCGATTGAAAATCCACAGTGAGTAGGCAACCGATTACAAATCGGTCGAAGCGAGACGACATATCCTGCGGCTCTGGATTGTTACCTGTCAGGTGGGTTACTCATATCCTGCGGCTCTGGCAAGTGTTGCCGGTATTTGAATATTCGGAATTGCCAAGGCTTTTATATTGTTTTACTACTTTTGCAGCCTGAACTAATAATAATAATATGACATTAGTAGAAAACATAAAAGACAAACTTAAAACCGCTTTACCCGATTTACAGAAGCGTTACCCGATAGATACTTTGGCGATATATGGCTCTGTGGTTCGCAGCGATTTCGACCCTGTTAACAGCGATATTGACATCATGGTAGAATTTAATGGAGATATAGGTTGGGAATTTATTGACCTCTCCGATGAATTAAAAAATCTTCTCGGCAGGAAGATAGATTTAGTTTCCCGAAGAGGCGTAAAGCCACGCTATTGGGAATACATCAAAGACGATATACAGTATGTCTAAAAGAAACGAAAAAGTCCTTGTCGAAGATATTCTTGAAAGTCTGGTAAAGATTTTGGAATACACCAAAGGCATGACTTATGACGATTTTCTGGCAGACAGTAAAACCAGAGAAGCGGTATATCGAAATATAGAAGTGATGTCGGAGGCAGCACACAGACTCCCACAATACTTTATGAATGATCATCGCGAAATAGAATGGTATAAAATCATTTCTACCCGAAATATCATAGTTCACCATTACGATGAAATAGACGATATGATAATTTGGAATGTAGTAACCAAGAAATTGCCAGACCTGAAAAAGAAATTAGAAACTCTTCTTTAAACACTATAGATACTATTACTACTTTTGCAGGCTGAATCCAGAATATATTTTTTGAAAATGATAAAAACACTTGATAGAATTCTCTTTACTTATAACCATGCAACAATACAGGTGCAGGGGCACTTGTCCGATTGTTGCCTCATTCAACTAAAAATATTTTAAATTAATTAATGTGGCGACTACGCAAAAACGATCTATGAGCAACATAAAAAAATATTTACCCTGGACGATTCGAATTATTATTTTCCTGCTGTTTATGCTTTCGGGGATAGCCAAAATGTTACCTATCTGGGGTTTTGAAAAACAACTGCATGACATAGGTTTTATTACCTCGTGCCAAAGTAAATACTTATCTCATTTAATTATTGCCTTTGAATTAGCTACTGGTATTGGGTTCCTTCAATCACATTTTCTGAAACGGATTATCATCCCTGGTACCATCTTACTATTAATTATCTTCAATGTTTATTTATCGGTTCAAATGTACCGATTTGGACCAATGATGGGCGATTGCGGTTGTTTCGGACAGTTGATACCCATTACGCCAGTTATAGAATTTTTTAAAAACCTACTAACCATCGGACTGCTTGTCTATCTATACAAAAATGTATCGGAAAAACCAAAGGGGGAAAATAATTTTTTCTATATCTTAATAATATTATTAGCGAGTGCATTGTTTATGTTTTTTGTTTTCCCTTTTTGTCCTTGCGAAGATGAAACGCCGGTCGTCCCAGTCTTTATTCATACACCCGATTCTGCCCATGCCCAAAATGTCGATACCGCTCAAATAAAAGATACTTTAAGAAATATTGACTCTATTAATTCAGTAAAACAAAATAAATAGTGTAGTGGGTGATAAAACCGGACAGGTGAGTTTCATCACAAATATCAATAGCCAAAATAAAGACCCCATGCCAAAAACCAACAATCCCGATACTACCATTCATTCCCGTTCGTACGGGACTGCGCCCCAAAAGGGGAACGCAATCCCGCAAGTGCGGGAATGAAAGAAAAACCATAATGAATGATGACAATCTTTTGCTACTTTTGCACCCTAAAATAAATACACCGAATTAAATGAACATAGAAACCACCTTCCTTGAACGCTGCATTACAACTTTAGATAAAGCCCAAGGGTTACTCCTCCAAGCCGACCCTAAAGATATAGCTTATGATATGTATCGTTCCGCCTGTGTCAAGGAGTTTGAAATCATTTTAGAACAATCCGGCAAGCTGCTCCGCAAAGCCTTGAAGCCTTATTTCCATTCTTCGATTGCTCTTGATAAATTGGTATTCAAAGATGTTTTTCGCAATGCCGTTTTACGCAATATCATTACCGACGAAAGCTGTGAACGGTGGTTGCAATACAGGGATAACCGAAACGATACCGCCCATGATTATGGTTCTAATTTCGCCGAAGAAACCTTGGTTTTTCTTCCACAATTTATCCTTGATGCCACAGCACTGGTGGCAGCCATTAATAAACTGAATACCGATTGATATGCTACTACGCGAAAAAGACAAACAGGCATTAATTAAGATTTTTGCCGACACAAAACTCCAGGTAGAAGTATGGGCTTATGGCAGCAGAATCAATGGAACAGCCCATGCCGGAAGCGATTTGGATTTGGTCATTCGCAGCCAAAGCCTCACACCTATCCCGCCGACTGTTTATTCCGAACTAATCGAAAAAATAAGAGACTCCAACATACCCATTTTGGTAGAATTGCGCGATTGGGCAAAGCTCCCCGAAAGTTTCCACAAAACCATTTCCCAAGCCCACGAAATTCTATACAGCAGCAATCAAAACCATGTCAATGAACCATTAGCCGAATACAAAACCAAAACAGACAAACAAGACCAATCACAATAAACAAACCATGCCGAAAACCAACAATCCCGATACTACCATTCATTCCCGTTCGTACGGGACTGCGCCCCAAGAGGGGAACGCTATCCCGTACGTACGGGGATGAAAGAAAAACCTTGGTGAATACCAATAACAATTTATGTACTTTTGTCGCCTCAAATAATAAAAGAAATATAACAATCTAAAAATGAAAAATCCCGTGTTGATGAATATAGAAGAGCCAACCGATAAAGAGCTAACCCAACTAATGCATGAAGTAGCTACAGAAGCCAAAAGCAAGGCATTAAAATCGCAACAAAAACTTGCTGAATTAATCAAACAGCAAATAATAGCTGCTTCAGCGAAAAAATGAGTGACATCCTCCTGAAGAAGCCCATTTTAATAGTGATTGCAGGTCCTAATGGTACTGGCAAAACTTCTATTACAAACAAAATTTTAGAACACGAATGGGTCGAAAATTGTCTCTATATAAATCCTGATAATATCGCTAAAGAAACCTTTGGCGACTGGAATTCTAATGAAGCAGTTTTAAAAGCCGCAAAGTTGTCGGCAGAAATGCGTGAAACCTGCATAGAACAACAGAAAGGGTTGATTTTTGAAACCGTACTCTCGGCAGATGACAAAATAGAATTTATCAAAAAAGCTAAAGCTAAAGGATATTTTATCCGTCTGTTTTTTGTAGGCACCGAAAGCCCAGCCATCAATGCAAGCCGCATAGCCCACCGAGTTTTGGAAGGAGGGCACGATGTGCCGATCACAAAAATTATTTCGAGATACAGCAAATCCATTTCAAATTGCTGTGTAGTTTCCAAGATTGTTGACAGAGCCTACATCTATGACAATACCATTGACTACGAAGACCCCAAACTTCTCTTCCGTGTGATAGATGGCAAAGTTTCCAAAGAATACAATCCCATCAATCAATGGGCAATTCCGATTCTACAGTTTATAAATAATGAAGAATAATACCATGCCTAAAACCAACAATCCCGATACTACCAATCATCATCTTATTGCTGCGCCCCAAAAGGGGAACGCAGTCATAAAATGATGAAAAAATAAAATTTAAATGATATGAAAGAAGAAGAAAATTTTTATGAAGCAAGAATGGATAAAATTTTTATCAAAGGTTCATTTTGGAAACATAGGACTTTAAGAACGATATTTGACCCACCATCTTTTGAATGGAGTGAAACAACGATGGTAAAAAAAATTGAAATATTGGAGAAGATAGTAGATGCTGGAGAAGATTTAGATAAACTTATTTATGAATATAAAAGAAGATACAATGATCAAAATAGGAAAGATATAACATCAGAAGTAGAAGGAGCTTTGGCGGTGTTACTTCAATACAAATTGAAAAATAAAAACAATAAAATTTAAAATAGACTTTATGGCAATTACATTAGAAAGACAAATTACGGAAGATGAAAAGAACCACATAATTGAACGCTTTGGAAGAAAATGTTATGCAACTGGTCATGATATTTCAGATACAGATGAAATTCATTTTGATCATATAAGAGCGTTTGTAATGGATGGGGCATCAGAAATTGATAATATTGCTCCAATGTGTCAATCACATAATTTACAAAAAGGACGATTGCCATTGGAAGATTTCCGAGTAAAATTAAGGATTGATGAGTTTTTTACAAGAGGCCAGACTTTAACTTTAAAAGATGAATTATTGCATTTTAAAGAAAAGGATATAATAAAAATCTTTGGTGAGACGGTATATCATGAAGAAAGCAATTCAGAAATTGAACTTGAATTTAATAATCAAAAAGAAAAATTCAGGCTTTATATTTGCCCGACCACAAAATGGAAATATTTTTATGCTAATCTTCCTGTTAGTATAATTAATAGTGATGATGATGAAGATGGCAATATAGGCTTACAGCCAAGATATTTAATTCAAGACAAAGTATTTGATCTTTATAGGCATTTTCAAAATAATACTGTTTTACAACCTTCTCTTGCAAGGTTATACAAAAATAAGATTTTAGTATTTGATGGACAACACAAAATTGCGGCAATGTTATGGGGAGAACGAAAAATATTTGAATTTAAAATTTACATAAACCCTGACCCTAAAGCGTTAAATAAAACCAACATTGCGGCTCATGACAAGTTTGCACAAACTCGTTTCTTTTCTTCTGTTATGATTGCTAAACTTGGAAGTCAATTTGGAAAGCAATTTGAAGAATATAAAAACAATGAAAATGAAGAAAAGAAAACTGAGGCAGGATTTGTTAAATTTGTTAAATTAAATGAGCAATTAACTAATGCTGATATTAATAAACGATTTACTAGTTTTCTATATAATGCTGTCTTGGATGAAACAACAAATAACCTGGCTCGTTTGGTCTCAAAAGGTAATCGAGGTTCAGCAGAATATCCTTTAACAATGGACTTGTTAAATAAATCTCTTTTTTCTAATTTTATATATCGGAATCCGACAGATGATGATTTAACAGGTAAAGATTATAAACGAGATAAAGAAATAGAAAATGTAATAAGACTTTGTAATATTATTCATGGAGAAATAATGCATAAATGGGATTCAACAAAATCTGTGAATGATATAACGCAAAATAAACTCAATCGAATGTTTAGGAGTAAATCCATAATGGGATGGTCTGAACTTTTGAGAGATGCAATTGCTGCAAAACTTGAAATTAGTGATCAAGATGAAAAAGCATTATTATTATATCGTGATTTATCAGAAGATGAATTTGAAAAAATCAAAAAAATATTTAGACGTTTGGTAAGTTGGAGTTTATGGGAAAGTCCAGTTAATTCTGAAATTGACAGAGTTCTTGCTGACAACTTAAACTGAATTTAAAAATTTCAATTAGGTGACCAAAACTCCTGACAGGTCTTTTTCCTGTCAAGTCTACGAATAACCTCTTACACAAAATCGAAATAAATAAGAAAGCAAAATGAATATAACAATCATAGGAGCTTCGGCTGGAATAGGATTAGAAACAGTAAAAAGAGGATTAAATAGGAATCATTCGATAACGACCCTTTCTCGTTCTGAAATTGAAATAGAAGAGAAAAAATCATTAAATAGGATTCTTGGTGATGCAACTAATAAAGCTGACCTTTTAAATTCTATCCAAAACGCAGATGCTATAATTATAACATTGGGGACTGGTAAGAATATGAAAGCTACTACTCTTTTTTCAGATTTTGCAAAATTGATTGTTGAAATTCATAGGGAGAAAAAAATAGGTGCTCCACTTATTTTTGTCACTGGTTTTGGAGCTGGAGAAAGTAAGAATTATGTTCCTTGGCTTGTAAAGATGTTTTTAAAATACTTTTTAAAAGATGTTTATGCCGACAAAACTAAAATGGAAGAAATCATAACTAATTCGGATATGAATTGGACAGCTGTGAGACCAGGAAGGCTTTTAGACAAAGAATTGACAGAGAAATACCGCATTGAAAACAAATTATTCAAAGGAATTAATATAGGCGGAATAAATAGAGCAGATGTAGCGGACTTTTTAATAAAACAAGCAGAAAAACAAACTGAATTAAAAAAGTACATTGCTATATCT
>CAIMUP010000077.1 GCA_903844645.1 uncultured Bacteroidota bacterium | reverse complement strand
ATATATAAAAAGTAGTTTTGTATATATAAATAGTAGTTTTGTATATATAAAAAGTAATCCTGTATATATAAAAAGTAGTTCTGTATATATAAAAAGTAGTTCTGTATATATAAAAAGTAGTTCTGTATATATAAAGTGTAACTTTTTATATTATAATGGTTTTCTTTGGGTAAACGACCGGTCAGGTTGCTATACCATAAACCTTAAACTTCAAACCTTAAACCTTAAACCTTAAAGTTGCAAGTAGGAAGGGTGTTTTTAGAAGATTCGGGTGAATTTTTGGGCGGTAGACACGCTGTTGGAGGGGAGGGAAATGTTGAGGTTTAGTTCGAGGTAGTCGTGGGCTTCGTTTTTGGGTGGGCGTGCGGTGAGGTGTTGGTAGCAGAAGGAGATGCGGTAATATTTGTCCCAGGTGCCGACCATGGGGATGTAATAAAAGTTGCCGACATTGTCGGATTCTAAGTGCATACCTAATAAAAGGGGTAAATATCGGAAGGTAACTCCTGCAATCGTCAAGCCGTTGTTTTCGTTTTGCATGAAGAAGATGTTGGGGGTAACGGTCCATGTTTTTTCGCGGTCGTGGCTGTTGATGTTGACTGCGAAGTCGAAATTAAAGGATGCTTCTTGGAAGGAGGGGTAGCCTGGTATGGCTGCTACGTAGGAGTTTCCGAAGCCTTTGATGCCGAATCCGATGCCTGTATGGAATTCTTTTCCGAAGATGACGATGCCTGCCATGGAGTTGAAGTAGGTGGTGGTGATGTCTATATTGAATGGGGCGGGCATGCCTGTTATTTTGTTGGTTTGCACAACGATGCCGAGTTCGATGCCGGGTTTGAAGCCTATGTCTCGGTTGATTTTGAAGGTGGGGGAGTATTGGAAGTTGAGGTTGTGGGCGTGGGAGGATGTTCCTGATGTTGGGTCGTTGTAGGTGTAGTAATAGCTTGCTCCGATTCCGCCTTTGGCGGCGTCTAAGGTTTGTTGGTATGCGATGCCGAAGAGGTATGCATCGGAGGGGGCGGTGTGGGTAACGAAGGTTAGTGTGGGGAATTCGGATATGCCTGTGTATGCAGGGTTTTTGAGGTGTGCATTTAGGAAATCTTGATAGAAATAGGGGTCGAATGTGCCTTGTCCTTTGGTGAGGGTGGTGAGGAGGATTAATAGGAGGAGGAGTTTTGTTTTCATGGGGGCGAACTTAGGAATTAGTGTGGAAAAATTTGTTGTTGTTTTTGGATTTTTTGTGTTTGTTGTTTGATTTGTTAGTTTTGCGACTGTAAAAGATAATGTTATGCGGAGAAAAGTGTTGGCGGTATTGGTTTTTTGTCTCGTTTTGGGAGTGGGTTTGATGTATTATATGGGGGCGTTTACGCGGGTTACGAAGCATATATTGGAGAAGGATATGGGTCCTTATAAATTGGTTTATATTGAGCAGAAGGGGGGCTACGATCAGACGCAAACGGCTATCGAAAAGGTTACTTCGGAGCTGGAGAAACAGGGGATTTCGGCATATAAAGGTTTTAGTATTTATTATGATGAAGAGAAGAGTACGCCGAAGGAGAATTTGAGGAGCGATGTGGGTTGTATTTTGAAGCAAGAGGATATTGATAAGATTGATACTATCAAGTTTAAAGTGAAGGAATTCGAGATGCAGCATTGCGTGGTTGCGAACTTTAGTTATAAGATAGGATTGTCGGTGTTACTGGGGAAAATGAAGGTTTATCCTGCTTTGGAGATCTATCTGAAGAACAGGCATTATAAGAAGATTCCGTTGATGGAATTGTATGGTCCTAAATCCATCACTTATATTGTTCCTATCAGTCAATAAGATTCTGTTTTATATGCCGCATTTTCCTAATCGTATTCATTCTAAACTACCTAAGGTAGGGACTACTATTTTTACCATTATGTCGGCACTTGCGAATGAGTATAAAGCGATCAATCTTTCGCAGGGCTTTCCAAATTTTGATGTTTCGGCAGAGCTTATCAGTCTGGTGAATAAGTATATGCAAAAGGGCTTTAACCAATATGCTCCGATGCAAGGTATTATGCCGTTACGAGAGGCTATTGCGGAGAAGATGTTTGATTTATACCATGTGAATTATAACCCTGAAACGGAGATCAATATTACCTCTGGTGGGACGCAGGCTATCTATTCTGCCATCGCTGCTGTCATTGCTGAAGGGGATGAAGTTATCATCTTTGAACCTGCTTATGATTGTTATGCTCCTGCCATTGAATTGCAGGGTGGAATACCTGTTTACATCGAACTTAAAGCTCCCGATTATCACATAGAATGGGAGGAGGTAAAGAAGCTGATTAACCACAGAACAAGGATGATTATGATCAACACTCCGCACAATCCTACGGGTGCGGTAATGAGTGTCGAGGACATGAAACAATTGGTGAAAATAACGGACAACACTGACATTATTATCTTGAGTGATGAGGTGTACGAGCATATTATTTTTGATGGTATAGAACATCAAAGTGTGGCGAAATATCCAAAGTTGGCGGAGAGGAGTTTTATTATCTTTTCATTCGGTAAAACATACCACACAACTGGTTGGAAGATAGGCTACTGCCTGGCTCCGGCTAACATGATGACTGAATTTAGAAAGGTGCATCAGTTCATAGTTTTTTGCTCCAATACTCCTATTCAATATGCCCTTGCAGAGTACATGAAAAACAAGAATGAGTACCTTGCATTAGGGAAATTTTATCAGGAAAAACGAGATTATTTTATTGACCTTATTAAAGATTCTAAATTCAAGTTTACGCCTGCTTCGGGGTCTTATTTTCAGTTGTTGAATTATAAAGATATTACCGATGAAAAGGATACCGATTACGCGATTCGATTGACAAAAGAAGTGGGCGTAGCATCTGTTCCTATTTCGGTGTTTTATCATCAGCCGGTGGACAATAAATTCCTTCGGTTTTGCTTTGCAAAGACGAATGAAACATTAGAAAAGGCTGCTGAAAAGCTGTGTAGTATTTAATACTATGGAGGATTTAAGAGTAACCCTTATTCAATCTTCGTTGCATTGGGAAAATGTGGCTGCGAACCTCAACTTATTTGATGAAAAGATTGCTTCTATCCCTCTGAATTCAACCGATTTGATTGTGCTGCCTGAACTCTTCAATACAGGATTCACGATGAATGCCGCTGCATGTTTCGAGGAGATGAATGGTGTTACGCACCAGTGGATGTTATCGAATGCGAAGGCTAACAATTGTGTGATTATTGGCAGCCTTATTATAAAGGAAGATGGCAAGTTTTATAACAGATTAATTTGGGCGAGACCCGATGGTAGTTATGAGGTTTACAATAAAAGGCACCTCTTCAGGATGGCAAAAGAGGACGAAACATTTACTGGCGGAACCGAAAAATTAATCGTTGAATTGAAGGGATGGAACATCTGTCCGATGATCTGTTACGATCTTCGTTTCCCCGTGTGGTGCAGGAATCGAAAGGAGTATGATGTCTTGATTTTTGTTGCTAATTGGCCCCAACGGAGAGCTTTTGCATGGAAACATTTATTGATTGCAAGAGCTATCGAGAACCAGAGTTTTGTGATTGGAGTCAATAGAATAGGGGAGGATGGTAATGGGATGATTCATTCTGGCGATTCCGCGGCAATAGATTTTATGGGAGCCGAAATAAGCTCTATTATTCCGAATCAAAACGCGATTGAAACCGTTACCTTATCTTATCATCAATTAAAAGAATTCAGGACGCAATTCCCTGCGGCGATGGATGCCGATGAATTCGATATTCATTAAGAGAAAGACATTTCTGCCTTCAAAAATCACTTTTTACCCATTATTTATCAGAATTAGGGGTCTGGAGAGGCTTCAACACATTCCCGAAAAACTGTAAAAGTTCTTAGAAATGCCCTTTCACTACCTTATATAATGGTGTTTACAACGTAAATAGGGGTTGAAAAACAGAGAAAACTACTAAAGTGATGGGGAACTATTACAATGTCACTTTGTACTATTACAATGTGACAGGGAAACATTACAACATCACTTTGTAATATTACAAAGTGACATTGTAATATTACAATGTCACTTTGTACTATTACAACATCACTTTGCAACCTTGCACGAACGGTTTATCACATTTCCTTGGATGCAAAGTAGGTATTCCAATTCAAAATGTATCTTGTAATAATTCATGATGTCTTATCCTGCTGCTGCATTGGATTTGTTGCCTCTGGAGATGATAATTCGGTTCGCCGAATTCCTATCTTTGCACCCTTAGTATAGGACAAAATGGCGACAAGAAAATTTAGTATCGGCGACACGGTTCGCTTCTTAAATGAAACCGGAGGAGGAGTGGTAACCGGCATAATTTCTAATGAACTGGTGTTGGTTTCTATTGAAGATGATTTTGAATTTGAGATTCATACCAACCAATTGGTTTTGGTGAACAACAAAACGAAGTCCGGTGCTCCCGAAATCGTTGTTAATAAACCGAAATCTACACCATTCAATCATGTTATTACCGGCAAAGAAGGGCTGTTTATCGCCATCACGAAGGAGGATGAAACCGATGATCCGTTGCACCATATTTTTGTAGTTAATAATACTAATTTCATGGTTCTTTATTCATTTAATATCATCCATAGAAAGGATATTATTGGTGTAAATTCCGGCATCATCATCCCTGGCTCCAAGCATCTTATCCACATCGCTCATCAAACAGAAATTGATGAATGGAATGGCGTTTTGGTGGATGTTGTATTCTATAAAAAGGGGTTTTATACACCCTTAGAACCAGTCTCGAAGAAGATAGATTTAAACCTTTCATCCTTTACCCGTGCAAAGAATTTTAAGAAGCTGACTTTGATGGATAAAGAAGCATTCGTTTTCCATGTTTATCTCAAAGACGAGGCTAAAAAAGAGGAAGTAAAGAAGGTTGCTACCCCACAAAAATTATTTAGGATAGGGGAGAAGACAAACCTCCCGAAGCAGAAGAAGGAAGTCAATGAATTCACTGGTGTTACCTCGATGGAAGTGGACCTCCATATTGAAGAATTGATAGATGATATTCGCGGCATGAGCAACGGTGAAATAATCCAAATCCAGCTAAAACATTTTCAGAAGAAGCTCGATGAAGCGATGGCAAAGCGGATGCGTAGTATCGTTTTTATTCATGGTATCGGCAAAGGTGTTTTGAAGAATGAAATCATCAGCATCCTCAAAGATATGCCCGACCTCAATTACTCCGATGGTTCTCTCGCCAAGTACGGTGGTGGGGCTACCGAAGTGTTTTTATACTAATACAATTACTCAAATCATTCGCTTGATAAGCCTCAAGGTATGCGTATATTTATTCAATTCCTTATTGAAAATACCATGATGGTCTATGTCGTCAATCTTCACACAGCCACTGGCATGAATGATCTTTCCAGGCTTAATCAATATCCCCACATGCACAATTTTCCCCTCCTCATTATCAAAGAAAAGTAAGTCGCAAGGCTCTGCGTTCTCCAGCAATTCGATGGTAATACCTTGCTCGGCTTGTTGGTTTGCATCGCGTTTTAATTTCATGCCGCTGATCTTAAAAACTACCTGCGTAAAACCACTGCAATCAATGCCGAAAATACTCCGTCCTCCCCACAAATACGGCGCATTAAGGTATTGAAATATAGTTTCCATAATCAGCTTTTTATTCGGGAATTCAAACGATAAAACTTCCCCTTCGTAAGTAAACTGATTCTCCGCAATACGAAACTTCTTATTGTCATAAAACGGCAACGAACTCCCCATCAAAATAGGGATGTGCATCTTTTCATAAAACACCGCATACTGCACAATATCATTCGCAACATGAACCGTATTTTTATTAAGAAAAACAAAATCATCATCCTTAATCGGTGTACTTTGTTTGGCATCAATCCAACCCTCATACCCATCGAAAGCCAGCCGAATACGCAGCCAATTCTTTTGCTTCTCCAAGATCTCGAAATGCTCACCAAACAGCACCTGCGTAACCATCTCCGCCTTATCAGAAGCATCAGCCCGAACAGGGATAACAGAAAGTGTACAAATGCCGGCTTCCATGATTTATTCCAAAATCTTTTCTATTTGAATCTTTAATTCAGGAATATGATTTTGTATTATATCCCAAACAATGCTTTCATCAATACCAAAATAATCATGAGCCAGTATATTTCTGAAACCATAGATTCTATACCAATCAATATTTGGATTATCTTCCTTGAATTCTTCACTTATTTTGCCCGCCATTTCTCCAATAATAATAAAATTCATCATGGTAGCATCATAGTGGAGATAGTCCCTTTTCCAGTCTACAAAATCCTTAAAATCTTTTGTGAATTCAAGAATTTTATTGACAGATTCAATAACGTTGAAGCACAGCAACTCATCCTTACTATACATAGATTACGTCCTTTAAAATATAGGGTTTAAACATTGGTTTTATGCCCCGTTCAGAACAAATATCCACTTCTTTTTTAAACACGGATTTCAGGTATTCGTGAAGGTCAAAATACTTGTTGTACAAATCCTTAGCATCATCCTCAAATTGAAAGATGAAATCTATATCGCTCTTTTCCGTCTGCTCATTGCGAGCATAAGAACCGAAGATGCCGATCTTCGTAAGGCTATACCTCGACAACAGCATCTCCTTGTTTTCCCGCAGAAAATTTAATATCTCTTCTCTTTTATACATCGTGCAAAATTACAAAACCTTTACATCTTCACCACCTTCCTCACTACCTT
>CAIMUP010000076.1 GCA_903844645.1 uncultured Bacteroidota bacterium | reverse complement strand
TGAAGTAGTGATACTAACTCATAATGCCGTGATAATTCGTTATCACGGCTGTGAGTTTTCTTAGCTATATGCTGAAATAGTAATGGCATCTAATATTACCTCTAAAAATTTGCGGCTGCAAACCTAAAGGGTTTTTCTCCCGACAGGTTTTGATCAAATGGAATTCCAATTATTATATCCTAACAAAAAAAAACTGCCAGCAATAGTCATCATAAGTTTAAACCTTTTGCTGAATTTGATGACAAAGACGATAAGGCAATCTGATGAGATGATAAATCTGCGCGATCGTCCGTTTCGATTTATTAATAAACCAACCTCCTAAACTTCTGTCTTTTTATACTCCTCCGCGAGCTTCTTCTGGATGTCAGTCGGCACTAAAGCGTAGTCGGCAAACTTGCCAGTATAGCTCGCTCTGCCCTGCGTAATGGAGCGGAGTGTAGTAGAATATTTATCCAATTCAGCCAACGGGACTTTCGCCATAATAACCTGATAATGGTCCTTCGCATCCATGCCTGTAATCGTAGAACGACGACCCTGCAAGTCGGTCATTACTTCGCCCATCAGTTCTTCAGGAACCATCACTTCGACATCGTAAATCGGTTCAAGAATCTTAGGGTCGGCATTGTGGAATGCTTCTTTAAAAGCCATCATTCCAGCAATCTTGAAGGAGAGATCGTTGGAGTCCACCGCGTGCATCTTTCCATCATACAAACATACCTGAACATCGCGAACATAAGAGCCGGTAAGGGGTCCTTCATTCATCTTTTCCATCACCCCTTTTAATACAGAAGGAATGTAACGGGCATCAATCACTCCGCCCACAATGCAGTTGTAAAACACGAGCTTCCCACCCCACGCCAGCTCGATAACTTCCTTGTCACGAATATTAAAATCCTTAGGCTCCGCCATGCCATCGTGATAAGGCTCGATACGGATGTGAACCTCCCCAAACTGTCCCGACCCACCCGATTGTTTCTTATGCCGATAAGAAGCATCCGATTGCTTCTGAATGGTCTCTCGGTAAGGAATGCGAGGCTTCTCGAACTCCACCGCCATGTGGTATAAATGTTCCAATCTCCACTTCATTAAGTTCAAATGTAACTCGCCCTGACCGGAAAGAATGACCTGTTTTAACTCTCTTGAATACTCAATATTTATCGTCGGGTCCTCCTGATGAATTTCCGCAAGCACTTCGCTTAATTTTTCATCATCAGCCTTATTCTTCGCCACAATGGCAACACGAATTCTTGGTTCAGGAAATACAATCGGGTTAATCTTTACATTTTGATCTTTGGGATACAGCGTTTGGTTGGTCTTGGTATTTTTTAATTTCAAGGTAGCACCAATATCTCCCGCGGAGAGCTTGTTAACTTGATTCCGATTCTTACCATCCATAATGAATAACTGATTGAATTTCTCGGAAGTACGATTGTCTTGATTAATCAATTCCGTGCCCACATTCAACTCTCCAGACATCACTTTGAAGAAAGAAAGTTTACCGAGATGCGGCTCTATCAAAGTCTTAAAAACAAAGAGAGTGCAAGGCTGCTTCGGATCACAATGAACCTCCTGACCATCAGTCGTAGTCTCGTGCATGGACTCATTGGCAGACGGCGCGACGTTATCTATGAAGCCCATCATCCTTCCACTACCCATATTCTTTTTCGCAGATAAACAGAATGCTGGAAACACCTGATGATTCATCATACCCGCTTTCAAACCCGCTCTTAATTCATCTTCATCGAGCGTTCCTTTCTCGAAGAATAATTCCATTAGCTTCTCATCATTCTCTGCCGCTTTCTCTACTAATTCATTGTGCAAGGCAATTGCTCTATCCGTTTCCTCTGCTGGAATTGGGAGCTTTTGAGGCTTACCACCGGTCGTGGGAAATTTATACATCGTCATCTTCAACAAATCAATGATCGTATCAAATCCATCCCCCTGATTCACTGGATATTGCATGATGGTAAATGCACCACCGAAGCGTTTCTTCCCCATCTCGACCGTCATTTCATAATTTGCTTTTGGATGATCTAATTGATTGATGCCAAAGATTAATGGTTTCTGAAACTTATCAACATAATTCCAAATCAACTCCGTACCAACCTCCACGCCATGCTGCGAATTCAGCAGCATAACAACCGTATCCGCAACACGAACAGAGGAAATGATTTCACCGATAAAATCATCCAACCCCGGGGTATCCATAATATTAATCTTATAATCTCTCCATTCGGTGTGCATGGAAGTTGCATACACCGAATTACCCCGTTCATGCTCCACTTCATGGTAGTCAGACACTGTATTTTTATCTTCAACAGTGCCTCTCCGGTTCAGCAATCCGGCTTCAAATAACATGGTTTCGGCAAGTGTGGTTTTGCCGCTTTTAGCACTGCCAAGCAGCACAATGTTCTTAATGTGTTTGTCATCATAAATTTTCATAGTAAGAATTATTTAATTGTTAATAGAAGATTTTTTATTTGAAGGCGTAAAAGTATAAAATAATTTTGAAATAACCAAAGACATAGCTAAGATTTATTTCTTCGACTCCCAGGTTTTTATCAAATTATCCTCAACCTGAAGCCCCATAGACTTAGCATGATTAATATCTATCAGCGCATTTGCAAAGTCCTTCTTCTCCGCTAAACACAAGGCTCTTAGGTAATATAATTTCCCTTCCTTGCCATCCTTTTGAATGGCTGTATTAAAGATATTTATGGCATTATCATACTCTCCTTTTTTGTAATAAGTTATTCCGGTATTCAATGTCGCATCCACGTTCCCGGGGGACAATTCCAAGACCTTTTTAAAGTCTGTAATAGCATCATTAAACCTGCCTAAAACATCGGTATATAAAGAGCCACGGTTAATCATTATTTCTATTAATAAATCTTTCGAAGGATTCAATTGAAGGGCTTTAGTATAATCATCCAAAGCCTTGGTTAGTTCCTTCTTCTGGCTATGAACCAGTGCCATTAATTGATAGGCTTTCGCATTGTTCGGGTCTCTTTGAAGGACCTCTTCATAGATCTTTAATGCGTCATCGTATTGATTGTTTCGATAATAGGACAAACCCAGGTCTATACGGGCTTCTATCTGTGTGGGGTCGTGCTTGTTGGGAAAGTCAATTACCTTCTTAAAATCGGCAATGGCGAGTTCATTTTTCTTTAAGTTATCCAGATAAATCTGTCCGCGCCACATGTACGGAACAGGCGGACATTCCTTATCCACTTCGATAGCTTTTGAGAAATATTTTACGGCATTATCATAATCCTTTTTTTGAAGATACCCTTGTGCAATATTATTCGGAGCACGCCAGTAGGTCGGGTATTTCTCTGCTACATCATTCCAGAAAGAGAAGGTATCTTTCCAAATAAAACACCGCTGAAATGTACCTACCGAAAGGACTAAAATTAGTACCCCGAGAACCGCATACACTATGGTTTTATATTGTTTAAACTTCTCAAGAATGATGTTATAATAACTCCCGAAAATAAAGAAGATGCCAATGTAAGGTAGGTACGAATATCGTTCTGAAATGATGGTATCGCCAACGGGTATGAACTTCAGCATCATGAAAACTCCTGCAAGAAAAAAGATACTTCCGAAGACCACAAACCGATTACTTTTGATGCTGCGATACACCAGAAATAACAATCCAAGAATGATTGCAGGAGCAACATACAACAGTGCTGCAATCCCTCCTGCATCAGCCTTTGGATAAGGGTGTGCCCCTGATAAACCTATCGGGAGAATGGCTTTAAAAATGTACAAGAACAGTCCGTACGAACTCGTAAAAAGTATCTTTGATTTATCTGCTAAATCAGAGTTGATGGCGGACTCGGCGACCTGTGCCTTGATAGCTATTACCCCGAAGATGGCGGAGAGAATGAAGAACGGAATCTTCTCAATTATCATTCGTTTGTCTATCTTTCTTTTCAGGTAATAATCTATCGCGAGGAAAACTAATGGAAGCACTACCGCCTGCCCTTTCGAGAAGAGCGAGAGGATGAAATAGATGAAAGAAACAACCAAGAATTTAGTGCCGTAATTGTTGCTTAAATAAAATACATATCCTACTAAAGAGAGGAGGAAAAAGAAGACGTATAAAACATCTTTTCGTTCGGATGCCCAGGCGACGGATTCTACGTGCATGGGGTGGATGGCGAACAAGACGGCGGTGATGGAGGGGATGACCACGATGCCGTTTCCGATGATTTTATTGCTTAAATTCTTGGCTCCTTGTTTCATTAAAAGGAAGACGAAATAAAATACCAAGAGGGTGTTTAAAAGATGCAAGACGAGGTTATCGAAATGGAACACTTTGGCGTGCATGCCGAAGAGCTTGTATTCGATATTATAAGAGAACATGGTGAGCGGATGGTAGCAGCCCATGTAATATGTTTTGAAGAGTTGGGGGAAGTTGATTTCCTTGATATACGGGTTGTTGAAGGTGTATTCGGGGTCATCCCAAAAGATTATCCGTTATTAAAAATGGGGATGTAACACAGCACCGTGAGGGCGAGTATTCCCAATACCCAGGGCATTAATTTCTTCATCGAGTAAGCATCTGGCGATGATCTTTGTTGCCCTGATTTGGAGGACGATTTCTTGGTTGGTTTTTGTTGTTGCTTCATAGATTATTATTTGATTCGGCGGCTAAATTATAAAATTGATTTAATCATCATTCTATCCTATAAAATTTTTCTTGTTTCATCATCAAATTATTATTTGAAGCCCTGTAAAAGCAGGCTCGCTTACGTTAATTAATATCCATTGGTTGGTTACCGCTTATAATTCGATGCTTGAAAGCGATTAATTGAACAACATGTTCGTGAACAATTTTCTCAACATCTTTTTCCGATTTTTCTTTTCTGTTATGATCCTCCTCCACTTGCTCTAAAGATACTCTAAAATCGTCATTGATTTTTTATATGCTTTGATTTTATCTTGCGGCTCCTTATTTTTTTTCATTGCTTCCAACACCAATTCCCCGAGTTCCACTTTTCCGCGATCAGAGATAGGTACCCAATTGCAAAAACTTTCCTTACAATGAGGACATAAAAATGTATTACACAGATACTCTTGTTTATTTTTTTGTTCGCCAACAGGCTTTAAGGCAAAAACAGATTTACATTTCGAACAACGGACTTCATGAAATTCGTCCTTATGCCTGTTATTTTCTATTTCTACCTCCCTTAAATGTTTGGTTCTCATTTTAGCAAAAGTCCTGACCTTTGCCTCCGTATCGTGGTATTCTATTAAACATTTTTCTGCCGTTTTCCGGTCGTCCTCATTACCGTTATTCAGCCTCTTTTTTGTGTAATCAATAACCCATTTTACTAATTCCAAATATTCTAATTCTTCCGATGTAAATTCCGTTTCTTCCATATTGTTTAATGTTATAATCAACTTTTATCTTTTCAAGCGGTTCGTTCTTTATTTCAAGCCCACAAAAGTATGCAATATTTCATCAATCCAAATCCTCCTGCAAAAATACCTGCCTATATATAAGGAGTGTTTCAACGGGAAAACACTTGTTTTTGGAGGAATCCAAGGGCGGGAATCGGGGGAAATTATCCTCGATTTCGGTTGTGAACGTTCACAATTGTCAAAAGTAACTGTGTTTGCCTGTTGTGCTCGTTCACAACCGTTAAAGTAACTGTGTTTGCCTAATGTGAACGTTCACAATAGGCAAAAATAACTGTGTTTGGGTGTTGTGAAGGTTCACAATTGGCAAACACAACTACTGGAAGCATTGTGAAGGTTCACATTAGGCAAACACAGTTGTGTCAGGGAATTGTGAAGGCGCACAACAGGCAAACACAGTTACAGGGGTAATTGTGAACGTTCACAACTGGTATTGGAATCATGTTTTGAATTATCTGCGAGAAAATATTTTGAAAAATAACAAAAATAAATCCGAGTAGTTCATAAAGTTTTATTAGTTTTGCGCCCGAATTAAATAATTAAAAAAAATGCCAATAACAATTATTGAAGAAGAATGGACAGGGAGTGATAACCTGTTTGAATACTCGATAACTCGCGGAATCGTGGCGAGCGTAGAGATTGCGTATGGGTACGACAGTATTCTTTTTGCGAAAAAAGGGGACGGCGCGACCCAGCTTTTGATGTATAATGACTTCCACCCGAGGATGCTAAACCTGGAGGCTAAAACCGGAATTAAGGGTAGCGATGTGAACGCTAAGTTGGTTTTGTCGGGAATTGCGGAAGAAAAATTTGATCTCATGAAATCGAAATTGGATAAATTTGAAGACGAAATGATTACCTTGGGCTTTGGAAGGAATTCTGCAGAGTTCAAGTCAGTCGTCGGACCGAACCGTAACCGCTTTTATCAGGGTCATCGGACCTCTATCGAGAACGCCGTTTTGGCGTATTCCATGAGCATGGCTCCTTATGCTCCAATGAATGCTTTGGCACTCGAAGTAAAGGCTTTTCATGATACCGATTTGGTAGGCTCGGTGCATAATCAGCAGGTAAAAACAACCAATGTTACGACCGACCAAACCGTTATTTTGGATGCCCAAATGGATTGTGCAAGAGGGATGGATAAAGGACTTGGATGGGCGAAAATTCTCTTTGCCGATGAACCGATAAAAGAAGAGAGGGTGAGGAAAATCAATTCCTGCTTTCCTTTGGCTTTGATCAAAAGACATACCTCTCTGGAGCATCTCGGCTTAGTGAATGGCGGAACTTTTCATCAGGTAATTCTGCATGGATTCAAGCCAGGCGAAAAGGTTTATATCGAAGTAGATGGCGAAGAAGATTTGCTGTTTTGGTTGATGCCCGATTCAAAACATCCCTGCCCACCAACCGCTTTCCGCGTCGTGAAAGGCACACATATAGAGGATTTGGCGACTGTTCTTGGGAATCTCGCAAACCGCCATCTGATGGTAACAGCAACGAGTTTGGTGAATCCGAGCCACTATATTTTGAGGACGATTCCGCCACCATCGGTGTAAGGATTTAAGGTTAAAGTTATGAAAAAAGGCGGTACCTATTGTATCGCCTTTTTTATTTGATAGAACAGCCCTCTTTCACCCGATGCAAGAACATTAAAAAGAAAAAGCCCTCCATAACAGAGGGCTTCTTCAACATGAAAACAAACTACATTATTTTATTCCTTAACGATCTTACGGATCAACTTGGTGCCGTTATTTTGCAGCTCCAAAGTATAGATACCTGCGGCGATTCCGTCGAGATGAAGGATGATTTGTTTATTCCCCGCAACCGATGTTATCGTAGCCGTGGCGACGGTTCTTCCTATCATATCAATCATTTTCACAGACCATTCCTTACCACTATCTTTGGCATTCAGATTTATCCCTAATTCGTCAGCAACTGGGTTCGGAAAGATGGAAAGAAAAGCATTGGCATCCGTAGGATTCAAGCCCGTAGTGAAGATGACCAGAGTCTGTGTGAAACTATCCACACAAGCCCCGTTGTAAGCATATAATGTGACGGTATAAGTGCCATCATTGGTATAAGTATGCGTAGGGTTTGTCTGTGCGGAAGTGGTATTGTCGCCAAAGTTCCAAAGCCAGGAGGTAGAACCCGTAGAAGTGTTGGTAAAGGTAACGGTATTGCCCACTTGGCTTTGGGTAAAAGAGGCAACGGGACCGTTAATGACCACGTTCACCGGAGTCCTTACGCTAATACAAGTATCAGTGCCTAATTCCCAATTATAAAAGTAATAATATCGCACAGTAGGAGCGGCATTGGAAGTGGTAATGGATACATATCCCGCAGCATCGTTGTATGGATAGTTGATACCTGCGGTACTGCGATATAAATTGGTGGTTCCATTCACGCCTAACTGGTAATTCGTCCCGACCGTAAGCGGAAAATAAAGATACACGCGGCTGGGTCCATCAGGTATGTTCACTGTCATCGAATTGATAGGCGTACCTGCGGAATTCCTCAACTCTATCACCGTGCTTCCGGCAGATTGCCCATAAACCAAAACGGATACTAACGTACATGGATTAAGAACATCGAAGATATTGTACCTATCCGTCGAGTTGGTGAAGTAACCTCCCGCTCCAATAGTATTATCATCAGGAGTATCGAAGTCATGTGGACCCGTTATCTCGCTCTCTACATAATAAGTGGTATTGGCGGTAAGATTCGGAGTGGTATATGTACCACCTACCGCGATAGGATTCCCGCCAGTAGCTTGATTGTACCATTTCATGGTATCGCTTCCGAAGGCATAAAGGATAGCTGAAGCATTACAATTAATAGTTATCGGAGAAGTAGAAACAGGTGCAACAGGAGGATGAATATCTATAAAAGAAATTTGAGTAATAGAATCAACACCGCAAGTACCATTCGTAACCAACTTAACCGTGTAAACACCCGGGGCATTGTATTGATGAACGGGGTTCTGCAAACTGCTGGTATCGCCATCTCCGAAAGACCATCTGTAGTTGCCGCCATTGGTAGTGGTATTAATAAAAGGAACTGAAGACGGTACGGAACAATAAGTGGTGCTTAATGCCGTGAAATTAGCCACCGGTGGCGTAACCACGAAGGCTGCTCCCACATGCACGGCGTACCAAGCATTGGTAACGGCAACAACTTCCGGTGAACAGCCGCCAAACAGATCAACGGCTGCCTGAACGCAATTATCCCGAGCATCTATGTATTGAGAATTGGTGGTGTTATACACAGCCTGCATCCTATACCAAATTTTCTCTGCCTTTAATAACCCGATGCCGGTGATATTATACGTTTCCGAGAACTCATTCGTGCCGCTGCCGCCCATCGTTACAAGGTAATAACAATGTGAAAACGGGGTGCTGTTCTGATGTACCTCTTGATTGGCGAAATCCCAATTAACCCCTTGATAACATACCGGATTCGAGGTGTTCGCAGGTACTGCCATATCGCGGAACGTACCGCCGCCTATCTGATCGCCAACAGACCAATCCACGAGGGTCGCTTGCTGACCCATTCTGCGAACAGAAACACCGAAACAATCACTCATTGCTTCGTTCATTGCCCCGGGTTCGCCGCCACCGGCAAAGTTGGCGGTGTATTGTGTAAAGCCATGCGTTATTTCATGCCCGGTTATCTCCATCGAGGTCAGGGGATTGTAGGTTGCGCCATCGCCATCGCCATAGCTCATCACGCTGCCATCCCAAAAGGCATTAACCAAATTAACTTCTACATGAACATAAGAAAGTAGTGCCAAGCCGGCATCGTCAATGCTATTGCGGTTGAAGGTTGAATCATAGAAATCGTACGTTTTTTCAGCACCGTAATGCGCATCGGTCGCGTATTGGTCGAGGTTGGCATTGACTTGATTCCAATCGGTCGTGGCATTAATAAAATCTACATTTTGCGGGTTGTTATTTGTCTGATTGTTGTATGTTTTTATCCCCAATCCTCTCCCTGTTTCCTGTAACCGATAGTGTCCTGCGAGGCTATCGGTAATCATGGTTCGGATGCCTGAATATTGGGTATGGGCGGTGGCATTTCTGTTCACATCGTGGATGCGATTTTGCTCGGCAATGACCGCTCCTGTGGCGGCATCTACGAATACATAGGTACGTTGCCAAGGCTCTGAAGCATAAATATCGAAGCGATACGCGGCGCGGTAATTCCCTGTGATATTCTCGCCATTTACTGCTGCTATCATCAGCTCGGCAGTCGGGAAATAGGTCGCATTTTCATTGCCGGTAGCTTCTTTTATCTGATTCTCGGAGGCTGCATCCTGCCAACGGTATTTTTTTGCATGAACATGGCGCAATGCTGCTTGGAATGCCTCGGTTTCACTGACATTCACGATGGTTTGCATCCCACCAATGCTGCCAACCATATCTATGGTAACGGATGTCATCTTATTCGACTTGGTATGGGCAATAATCATGGTGCCGTCCACCAGTAAATCGTTCACTGCTTGTTGGTACCGGTAATGCACCATTCCGAGTTGGTCATGCTCTGTATTAATGAGATGAAAAGTGATCGAGGAATTCAACTTCATCGCCCTGTGCATCCAAGTATCAAACGAGGCGAAATCTACCTCGGCACCTTTCTTGAACTGTACGTACTTAGCGGTATTGGTCGCGGCATTGATTCTGATTAATGCTGCTCCGGAAATCATTTTTTCAGCCTCAACACCGGTGATGGTTTGGGCAGAAATACTGGCAACCATCGCGATCGTTGCCAGGGTTAGGGTAAACACTTTTTTCATTCTGTTATTACTATTAGTTATACGTTTAATTAGTTTGTTTTCGGGTGCAAAATTAAACATTGCAGGCATACCGCATTTGTATTTAACCAAGAAACTTTTGATGGATGGCGGGATTCAAGACTTTACTGGCGGGATGCAAGACTTTACTGGCGGAACCACACATTTTACTGGCGGAACCACACACTTTACTGGCGGGATGTAAGACAAATCCGCGTGAATTTGTCTT
>CAIMUP010000075.1 GCA_903844645.1 uncultured Bacteroidota bacterium | reverse complement strand
GAGGAATTGGAGGAGAAAAATATCTATCATCAGTTGATTTTGGCGAAGAATGAGGTGGGGTATCGGAACTTGTCGAAGCTGTGTTCGCTGGCTTATATCGAGGGGTATTATTACAAGCCGCGGATTGATAAGGAGTTGATTCGGCAGTATCGGGAGGGCTTGATTGCTACGACTTGCTGCCTGGCGAGTGAGGTGAATCAGACGATTTTGCATCGTGGCGAGGAGGCTGCGGAGAAATTGTTTGTGGAATGGCTGGAGATTTTTGGGGAGGATTTTTATATCGAGATTCAGCGGCATGGTATCGCTGAACAGGATCAGTGTAATGAAGTTTTGTTGAAATGGGCGAAGAAATATAATGTGAAAACGATTGCTACGAACGATGTTCATTATGTGAACAGGAAGGATTCGGAGGCGCAGGATATCTTGCTTTGCTTGCAGACAGGGAAGGATTTTGATGATCCGAATCGGATGCGGTTTGAGAACAATCAATTCTACTTGAAGACGAAGGAGGAGATGGAGGAATTGTTTAAGGATATTCCTGAAGCACTTGATAATACTGGCGAAATCATCTCGAAGATAGAGCCTTTGAGTTTGGAGCGGACTGTGCTGATGCCGTTCTTTCCGCTGCCTACCGACTATACTTCTATGGATGAATATCTGAAGTTTCTGACGATGGAAGGTGCTAAAAAGAAGTATGGGGAATTGAATGAGGAGCTAATTAATCGGATAGAATTTGAGTTGAAGGTTATTCTTGATATGGGATTTGCGGGATACTTTTTGATTGTGCAGGATTTTATTGCCGAGGCAAAGAAGTTGGGCGTGGCTGTGGGTCCCGGACGAGGCTCTGCTGCTGGTTCTGTGGTTGCTTTCAGTACCGATATTACGAATATTGATCCTATAAAATATGATTTGCTGTTTGAAAGATTCTTGAATCCAGAGCGGGTTTCGATGCCTGATATTGATATTGACTTTGATGATATCGGGAGGGATAAAGTGATTAATTATGTCATTGAGAAATATGGAAAGGAGAAGGTGGCACAGATCATTACTTTCGGGACTATGGCTTCGAAATCGGCTATCAAGGATGTGGCACGAGTGATGAAGTTGCCCTTGAATGAGGCGAACCGTTTGGTGAAGTTGATACCCGATGGATTGGCGGTTCCTTTGAAGAAAGCTTTTGAGGATGTGAAGGAATTATCGGATATGAAAGCGGATGGGAATCAGCTTACAGGAAAGGTGCTGAACTTTGCCGAGACTTTGGAAGGATCGCCACGCCACACGGGTATTCATGC
The DNA here is from genome assembly GCA_903844645.1 of uncultured Bacteroidota bacterium. Lineage (GTDB taxonomy): Bacteria > Bacteroidota > Bacteroidia > AKYH767-A > JABDAW01 > JABDAW01. The sequence continues at coordinate 28,623 of CAIMUP010000075.1, read as the reverse complement.
TGCCGGAGTGATCATTGCACCGGATAATATTTTGAATTATATTCCGGTTTGCATACAGAAGGATTCGACGATGTGGGTTACGCAATATGATGGGAAATATGTGGAGTCGGTGGGGATGTTGAAGATGGATTTCCTAGGCTTGAAGACGCTGACTATTATTGATGATGCCTTGGAATTGATTGAGCAGAATCATGGAATCAAGATTGATATTAACACGATTCCATTGGATGATAAAAAGACTTTGGAATTGTATCAACGGGGCGATACGATTGGGACATTTCAGTTTGAGTCGGATGGTATGCGACAATACTTGAAGGACTTGAAACCCACGTCTATTGAGGATTTGATTGCTATGAATGCTTTGTATCGTCCGGGTCCTATGGATTTTATTCCGAAGTTTATTGCGTGTAAATTGGGGAAGGAAAAGGTGGAGTATCCGCATCCTTTATTAGAAGGGATTTTGAAGAATACTTATGGCATTATGGTTTACCAGGAACAGATTATGCAGGCGGCACAAATCATGGGTGGATACTCTCTTGGTGGTGCTGATTTATTGCGTCGAGCGATGGGAAAGAAGCAAGTAGATGTGATGGAAAAACAGAAGGCGACCTTCGTGGAAGGTGCCAAGGCAAAGGGAGTTGATGAGAAGAAGGCAGAGGAAGTTTTTGGTGTGATGGCGAAATTTGCGGAGTATGGATTTAATCGTTCTCACTCTGCTGCTTATTCTGTTTTGGCTTACCAGACTGGGTTTCTCAAGGCTCATTATTGTCCGGAGTTTATGTCGGCTATTCTCACAAATACCATGAGCGATATTAAGAAGGTTTCTTATTATATGGAGGAGGCTCGGAGGCAGAAGATAGAAGTGTTGGGACCTGATATTAATGAAAGTCGGTTTAAGTTTGCTGTGAATAAGAAGGGTGCTATTCGATTCGGATTGGGCGCTATCAAAGGCGTTGGGCAGGGTGCTGTGAATGCTATTGTGGAGGAGCGTGAGAAGAATGGGAATTATCTTAATCTCTTTGATTTGGTGAAACGAGTTCCTTTAAAGAGCGTGAATAAAAAGACATTGGAAGGGCTTGCATTTGCTGGTGCTTTCGATAGTTTCCCTGATAATAATCGTAAGGAATATTTCTTTGTGGGTGATGGTGAAAGCATGACAGGTATTGAGAAGGCTATTAAGTTTGGTAGTTCATTTCAGGAAGGGAAATCAAATAATGTTCAGAGTCTTTTCGGTGATGTCGTGGATACAGCATTAGCAGAACCTAAGCTGCCCAAGACCGAAAACTGGAGCAAGCTGGAGATTCTGAAATACGAAAAAGAAATTATCGGCATTTATATTTCAGGGCACCCGCTTGATGAATATTTGGTGGATATGAAGAGCTTCTGTAACATGACTATCGAGGAATTATCCGAATTAGAAAATCATAAGAACAAAGACTTCGCCATTGCCGGTATCGTTACGGATGCACAACATAAGATGACCAAGACTGGCAAACCATTTGGGTCATTCACGATAGAAGATTATACTCAAAGCATCAACCTTGTTTTGTTCTCGGAGGATTATTTAAAGTTTAAACATTGGCTGATGAAGGATCAATTTCTTTTTGTGAAGGGGAAGGTGCAGGCTCGATATAATGATGCGAATCAGTTGGAAGTGAAGGTTACTTCCATTCAATTATTGGCGGAGGTGAGGGAGAAATTATCCAGGACATTTCGGTTTGATGTCGAGGCTGGGAATCTTAATAATGAAATCATTCGGAAGCTTGTTACTCTTATTAAAAAACATCCTGGCAATACCAATTTGAAACTACGAGTTCTTGATACTTCGGAGAAGCAATTTGTGGAGATGCCTTCGCTGAAACTCCGCGTCAATCCTACCAATACCTTCATCAATGAGCTGAAGGAACTGACTGGTCTGGATTGGAAGATTAATTAGTTTAAGGTTTAAAGTTGTTTGACGTTATGCGACCTTCAACCTTAGAGACTTTAAACCTTAAACTACTTTACTATCGCAATCTTTCCATAGGATGTAACTCCTTTTTCATTTGCTACTTGCCAAAAGTACATCCCGCTACTCAAGGCAGAGGCATCAATAATTTCATTACCGATACTGCCGCTGATGCTTTGTTTATAGACTACTCTTCCTGAAATATCAAGTAGCTGGAACGCTGCATCGGGAGTGGAGAGATGATAGGAGAGCGTAAAGGTGCCGGAGGTGGGATTGGGGTAGAGGGAGATGGCATTTGAATTAGTAATTAATTCAGAAATACCCAAGCCAGTACAAAATGCGGGACATGTTGAATCCGGTACAAATTTCCATAAATCATTATAATTCCCTAAACTTAAATTCGTTCCTCCAAACTTCCATAGATTGCCGGAATTATCTTTCCATCCTACTGAACCCATGCTTGGTGGCGGGATATTAGCCGGACTGGAAACCAATTTTGTACCATAGTGAGCTGATTGATTTGGCTGGCTTGTACCGTTTATCCTAGTCCATTCATTAGTATATTCGGAGTAATCCCAGAGATCATTATACATAAGATTTCTACCTGAGTCACCCTGATTATAGCCACCAAAGAAAATAAAATTATCGCAGTTAATTGTCCAACTGGCACGGTTTTCAAATCTTGCCCCTGGCATATTATTTGAATTCAATGAGCATAATATTCCTGCCACTCCGAGTGTATCGTTCAAGGTATCCGTTCCGCTCATCCAAGTCCAAATGAAGGATGCCGGATTAAATCGCCATAAGTCATTATGGTATCCTCCATTCATGTTTGGCGCTTGTCTTCCGCCAAACAACCAGAATTGACCATTACTATCTTTCCATTTAGCATAGACTGATCTGCCGCTTGGCATATTAGAAGTGCTTGGAACCCCTTTTGTTCCATAGTTTGCCCAGCCATTCAGATACGAAACACCGCTCATCCATGTCCATTCGTTCAATGCGATGGAATACCTCCACATGTCTGAGAAATAATTTGCATTTAATTGTCCGCCATAGAACCATAAATTGTTGTTATTATCTATCCAGGAACCACTACTTTCATTTCTGCTTGGGGGCATATTTGTTGCGGAGGTAACATGTATTGTGCCATAAGAACCGGGGTCGCCGGCGGTATCCGAACCCGACATCCAAGTCCATTCGTTGGTAGGGATAGAATACATCCAGAGATCATTCAAATATCCGGCATTTGTGGAGGCATAACCATTGCCACTAAAGAGCCATAAATTTCCCGCTGTATCTACCCAAGTCAATGCGCCGAAAGCTCTGCATCCCGGATAATTAGTTATTGAAGGCACCCCCTGAACTCCGTAAACTCCAAATTGGTTGGTAATTCCAGGTCCTTTTATCCACGCCCATTGGTTTATAGAAGGTTTGTATTCCCACAAATCACCATAATCGAAGGTTCCTCCAAAGAGCCAAAAATTTCCATCTTTATCCGTCCATTCGCAAGCTTCATAAAGACCTGGTGGAGTATTGGCAGGATTAAATACTCCCTGTGTTCCATAGTGACCAAAAGAACCTGTCGAATCACTCCCATTCATCCACGTCCATTCCCCCATTTGGGCATGCACTGTCATGCTTCCGAGCAGCAGCAGCATCACGATTATTAAAACCTTTTTCATGATTGTATTATTTTATTATTGAGGGGGCGAAGGTAGGGAAATTGGTGGGGAAGTTTCTGTTTTCGGGTGTAAATGTGTGGTGGAGGGGTTTAAAAGGGGAATTGCAGGTGACTAATGTTTTGTTGAATTTGAAAAAAGTTTACCTGAATCCAAAAAAAGTTTTGGGATGTGTTGCTAATCATTGCATAATGAAATGAAAGGTTTGATGGCATGTTCTTGAAGTTTTGGGGCGGGATGGTTATTTTTTGTTGTAAATGGTCTAAATTTGGTTGAATCGAAAAAAAGTTTAGTTGTAGGTCATTAATGTTTACCTGAATTGAAAAAAAGTTTACCTGAATTGAAAAAAAGTTTTGGGGTCGGGAGTAAATAATCCCGACTGCATCGGGTTATTACAGGTATTTAATAAAAACGAAAGCCCCTCGATGTGATAGTCGAGGGGCTTTTTGTTTTGTCTAAAGTTTAAACCTTAAACTACTTATTGCGGTCCTTTCTTCTCCATGCGTTTCCGCTCGTTCTCGTCCAGATAAATCTTCCTTAAACGAATAGCTTTCGGAGTTACCTCGATGTATTCGTCTTCCTGGATATATTCCATCGCTTCTTCTAATGAAAAATTTACTTTTGGTGAGATCACCATCTTGGCATCGGTACCCGAAGCGCGCATATTTGTCAACTGTTTTGCACGAACTACATTCACCACCAAGTCTCCCGGACGGATGTGTTCACCAATGATTTGACCGGTATAAATTTCTGTTTGAGGGTCAATGAAAAAGCGACCTCTGTCCTGTAATTTATCAATGGAATAAGCTGTAGAACTTCCCTTCTCCATAGATACCAATACCCCATTGATTCGCCCTGGAACCGTACCTTTGTATGGCTCATAAGCCTTGAAACGATGTGCAATAATCGCTTCACCGGCAGTCGCAGTCAGGATGTTATTTCTCAAGCCAATGATACCGCGAGCAGGGATGTAGAATTCGAGATGAATCAAATCTCCCTTCGGCTCCATGATATGCAATTCGCCTTTACGCATCGTCACTAATTCGATGACTTTACCTGCAACATTTTCCGGTGTATTCACCGTCAAAGCCTCGATAGGTTCGCAACGTTCGCCATCAATTTCTTTGAAGATAACTTGTGGCTGCCCAACCTGCAATTCATATCCCTCACGACGCATGGTTTCAATCAAAATGGACAAGTGAAGAATCCCACGACCATAAACCAAATACGAATCAGTAGAATCAGTCTCCTCAACACGCAGCGCAAGGTTCTTTTCAATCTCTTTATACAAGCGATCGCGCAAATGTCGAGAGGTAACAAACTTGCCTTCCTTCCCAAAGAACGGGGAGTTATTAATGGTAAACAACATACTCATCGTCGGCTCATCAACAGCGATAACTTTCAATGCTTCGGGATTCTCAATATCAGAAACCGTATCGCCAATTTCAAAGTTCTCCAAGCCAGCAATAGCACAAATATCTCCGGCAAAAACTTCCTTCACTGCCTTGCGTCCCAGTCCTTCAAAAATATTCAATTCCTTAACGCGCGACTTCACAATCTTACCATCGCGCTTCATCAAACTCACCGGCATATTCTCACGAATCACTCCTTTAAATACCCTCCCAATAGCAATCCGCCCAACGAAAGAAGAATAATCAAGCGAAGTAATCAGCATCTGCAAAGTACCTTCAGGTTGAGGAGAGTTTGGAATGTAATCAATTATAGTATCCAGCAAAGCCGTCACATCATCGGTCGGAACCTTCCAATCGTGACTCATCCAACCCTGCTTCGACGAGCCATAAACGGTCGGGAAACCCAACTGCTCCTCGGTAGCATCGAGATTATAAAACAAATCGAAAACATCCTCATGAACCTCATCAGGTTTACAATTCGGCTTATCCACCTTGTTAATAACCAGGATCGGTTTCAGCCCCAAAGCCAAAGCCTTCTGAAGCACAAAACGCGTCTGCGGCATCGGACCCTCGAAAGCATCAACCAGCAAAAGCACGCCGTCAGCCATCGTCAAAACCCGTTCCACCTCACCGCCAAAGTCCGCGTGACCAGGGGTGTCAATAATGTTAATCTTCACGCCCTTATATTGAATCGAGACGTTTTTGGCAACGATCGTGATGCCGCGTTCGCGCTCCAAATCGTTGTTATCCAGTATCAATTCACCAACATGTTGGTTGTCACGAAAAAGATGAGATTGATGTAAAATTTTATCAACCAGAGTCGTTTTTCCGTGGTCAACGTGGGCAATAATGGCAATGTTCCTGATATTCTGCATTCTATTTTATATATAATTTCCCAATTCGGGGCGGCAAATTTAGCAAAATTTACGGGGGTTTCTACTATCATGCCCAAATATTATAAGAATTCCCTCCCGAATTCCCAAATCTTAACGGAAAATAACGTGGAAGAGTGCGATTCAGGGGTTCACTTTTGCGATTTGAGGGTTCACTTTTGCGATTCGGCGGTTCACTTTTGCGATTAGGCGGTTCACTTTTGCGATTTGAGGGTTCACTTTTAGGATTTGAGGGTTCACTTTTGGGATTCGGCGGTTCACGTTTCCGATTTGACGGGTTTTTAGGTGTAGAATTCTTGGGGAGGGGAAATTTTATTAGCCCTAAAAAGGGAAATCTTTCCTTATTCAAAAGAAAAATTAACGCAAAGGGGAGAATCACGGTTGGGGATGGCAGAATCGCGGTAAGGGATGAGAGAATCGCGGTAAGGGATGGGAGAATCGCGGTAAGGGATGGGAGAATCGCGGTAAGGGATGGGAGAATCGCTGTAAGGGATGAGAGAATCGCTGTTTTTAGGTGTAGAATTCTTGGGGAGGGGGGATTTTATTAGCCGAGAAAGGGGAATTTATCTTATTCCAAAAGGGAAAAATTATACAGGATACTTGGTGTCAATGAAATATTATGTAGTTTTGGCGGCATGAAGACGGGGAAATTGGTAGGTATTAGGGAATTGAAAATTCCCAACTCTGGGGACGAGATTGCAAATCTCAAGCAGCGAATACGTCATTCAAATTACCTAATATCCAGACCAGCAGGGTTGCTAACTCATAATTTCTGTGCTTAAATGAATGTTGGACTTTCAGAATTTATTGACGAAAAGATTGAAGCCACTGCCGACCAGTTTGTTTCGAAGTTTGGAAGTTATCTAACAACAAAGTTTGAGACATTTCCTGACAAGCCTTTGACTGGAAAAATTAATGGAGATAGATTTGACTTTAAAATTAATCCGCCGTTGATGTGGTCAGACCCTTTCAAGTCACGAGCAGAAGGTCAAATAATTCAATTGAACGGTTTAAGTCAACTTCAATTAAAAATATCACCAAATTTGACACTTAAATTATTTCTTGGAGTTTGGCTTATTCTTATTCTTTTATTTCTTCTTCAAACTGATTATACAGATGTGTATGAAATTATTAAAAGATTAGTTGCGGCATTGTTACTTGCTTCTTTGGTTATTGTTTTAATTAAAGTTAAAGTCAAATGGGATACAAGACGATTGAAAGACTTATTCAACCTTAGTCCTAAAAGGTGATTCTGTCCATGATCCTCGTGGGTTTTTCTCCCAAAAGGTTTTGATAATTATAATTCCAATAGTTTAAAACCTGGCGGGAGAAAAACCCGCCAGGAGCGTGGATAGTTAAGTGGTTGTGTCAATGATTTTATCATCATCGTTTTGTGATAACGACCTCTTGGGAGTTACAACAAAACGATGATGAATATTATAATAGAATTAACTATTAGCGGGAGTCAATTGCTCAATGTCTTTCTTTACGATTTGTGCCATCATTTCGGCTTCGGTGACGATTTTATCGCCTACATACGCCGCGCCGCGCATGTGGCAAATGCCTCTGCGGATGGGTGTGACGAGTTCTAATTTGAAGATGAGCGTGTCGCCGGGAACGACTTTTTGCTTGAAGCGGACGTTCTCTATTTTGAGGAAATAGGTCCAGTAATCGGAGGGATTTGTTACGGAGTTTAGGGCGAGGATGCCGCCGGTTTGTGCCATCGCTTCGATTTGCATAACGCCCGGCATCACGGGGTTTCCGGGGAAGTGTCCCTGGAAAAACCATTCGTTCATCGTGACGTTTTTTACGCCTACCACGTGGTGATCGGAGATTTCGATAATCTTATCAATGAGCAACATCGGGTAGCGATGTGGCAAGAGTTTTTCTATTTGATTGATGTCGAAGATTGTTTTTTGATTGGAATTATAGGCGGGCGCTTTTTGATTTCTGCGCTCCTCTTTAATCATCTTTTTAATCTTCTTGGCGAATTCAATATTCGCAGCATGACCGGGACGTGCCGCCAAAACATGCGCTCTCAAGGGCGTGCCTATCAATGCCAAATCGCCAACAATATCCAGCAATTTGTGTCGGGCAGGTTCATTTTGATAACGCAACTGGAGGTTGTTGAGGATACCTTCTTTCTTCACCTCTACTTTTGGCTTATGGAATAATTCGGAAAGATGATCTAATTCACCTTCCGAAACAACACGATCAACGATGACAATTGCATTGTTGAGGTCGCCGCCTTTGATCAAATTATTAGCCAATAAAGCCTCCAACTCATGCAAGAAAACGAAGGTACGGCAAGAACCTATCTCGCGAGCAAATTCGCCGATGTTATTCATCCTCGCATGTTGCGTGCCGAGGACGGGAGAATTGTAATCCACCATCACGGTGATCTTGTACATATCATCAGGAATGGCAACCATCTCGACCTTCTTCTCGGTATCGAAATAGGATACGTTTTCCTTCAATTCATAATACTCGCGATGCGCCAATTGCTCTTGAATTCCGACATCCAGCAAGGCATCCAAGAAGGGCTTGGCACTACCATCCATAATTGGCACTTCTGGACCATCCAATTCTATTAAAACATTATCTATTTCGAGACCTGTAATCGCTGCCAATGAATGCTCGATAGTTGCTACACGTGCACCACCTTTTCCAAGAGTCGTTCCACGGGAAACATCCACCACATAGTCCACATCGGCTTCGATAATTGGATTATCAGGAAGGTCTATTCGTTGGAATTTTATGCCATGATTTTCGGGAGCCGGTTTGAAAGTCATGTTCACCGCTGCCCCCGAATGCAGACCGATACCGGATACTGTAACTGCTGTCTTTATTGTATTTTGCTTGTCGCTCATAGTCTTATTTTCCTTCTAATTTTTTACTGAATATTTGATTTTAAATCCTCCAACGCTTGCTCCAATTCCTTTATTCTTTTCTCCATTTCAGGAAGTTTTTTAAACATAACATAAGTCCGTTTGTAATCGTGGCTTTCAAATGCTGGCGAACCTTGAACGGTTTCTCCTTCATTAAGAATGCTTTGTCCGATGCCCGATTGAGCGGCAATCTTAACACGGTCTGCAATGGTGATATGTCCGACGATTCCCACTTGACCGCCTATCATACATTCTTTACCGATCTTGGTACTGCCAGCCACACCTGTTTGTGCAGCAATCACAGTGTTCTCGCCAATCTCAACGTTGTGTGCTATCTGAATCAGGTTATCTAATTTCACTCCTGAATGAATAATCGTGGAACCCAAAGTTGCTCTATCAATAGTAGTATTAGAACCAATCTCGACATTATCTTTAATCACCACATTACCAATCTGCGCCACCTTCACGTAGTTATTGTTCTTATCCGGCGCAAAGCCGAAACCATCGCTACCAATCACTGCCCCGGAATGCAAAGTGCAATTCTTCCCGACAACGCAATCGGGATAAACCTTGACACCTGGGAAGAGCACAGTATTATCCATAATCCTGACATTCTCACCGATATAAACATTCGGATAGATCTTCACATTATTCCCGATGACGGTATCATTCCCGATGTAGGCAAACGCCCCGACATATACATTCTCCCCAAGTTTCACACTCTCTGCAACGAATGACATTGCTTCGATTCCCTTCTTATCACGATAAACTTTATTATAATAATCCAGCAACTTGGTGAAGCCGAGATAAGCATCCTCCACACGAATCATAGTCGCCGCAACAGGCTGCTCGGCAACAAAACTTTTATTCACGATAACGATAGAAGCATTGGTCGTATATATATAAGGAGTGTAGGCAACATTCGCCAGGAAAGACAATGTGCCCGCCTCGCCTTCCTCAATTTTGGAAAGTCGGCTCACCGATGCTTCGGGGTTCCCTTCAATGTCCCCGCCTATCAATTGGCTAATCTGTAATGCTGTAAATTTCAAGTCCTTTTTTTTATTCAATGGCGGCAAATATAAAAATATTATGGTACGACAACTAAATGAATTAATAGACCTCGTTCATAATTCATCCTTGTAAAAGCCAGTATCTTTTATTCCGTTTTCGTGGCTCGCATCCATAGCTTCTGCCCGACAGCGGCTTCCGTACCCTCTTGCATAAGATTCTTTTTATAAAGCATTTTCAGCTTAATGGCGAACTGTTGTGATATACCATACATCGTTTCTCCTGCTTTTACGATATGATATTCCTCGCAAGCACTACGCCGTTTCGGTTGCAGATACACGATTTGCCCAGTGCTTAATGAAGCATCCTTACCCAGTTCATTATAGTTATACAACTGCCCGACATTCATCTCAAATTCTTTGGCAATCTTAAAATAAGTCTCCCCTTTTTGCGCGAGGACATATTTCACTTCATTCTTTAGGAATACCCTTCCTACTGCGGCATTCGTTTCTGGTTTCTTTGCCGGAGGAGCGATCACTTTTGCAGGAATTACACTCGCCTTTTCAGGGGGAGGAATTACTTTTGTCGGGGCAACCGGTTTTTCTGTTTTTGGAGGATTCTCTTTCGCAACAACTTCTTCTTCCTTCTCCGGAACTTTCAGCAATTTATCCATATCATAAAGCCGATTATCCTCAATTATCTTTATCAAATCTTTGGCGTAAGTGGGGCTGGTGGCATATCCTGCTTTTTTCAAGCCCTCTGCCCAACCTTTATAATCGGTACTCTTCAACTCGAACAGAAAAGCGTAATGATTCCTGCCTCGTAGGAAATCGGAATGGTCGTTATAAGAATCTAAAACTGTTTTATACTTCCTGAAACATTCGTTTTTGGCATCGTCATCCATGTTATAAGTGCCCCCATTCCAGCCGTTGTGGCACTTAATTCCAAAATGATTATTCGCGTTCTTGGCGAGCTTGCTGTTGCCGTTATCGGATTCCAACATGGCTTGCCCAAGCGTAATACTGGCAGGCACTTTGGTTCGCAACATATCCTTGATGGCATCATCGCGATACTTATGAATATACTCTTCTTTGCCGGTCCGAATATCCTTCGAGGCGGCAGTTTTCTCCTTCTTGAAACCCTTGTTGTTCGGGGGCTGCGCTTGGAGATTGGGGAAGAGTGAAGAGTGAAAAATAAAGATTATTACAAGCCAATATCCATGCATTGTCTGCGACCATTTAATCCTAAAATTCTTCTCCCGATTCATGCTGCAAAATTAGCTGTAATACCTCTTCATAACTCGTTATCAGGTGGAATATTATCAGGCATTAATTGTTAATAACATTTACGAAGGGTTAACGGAAACATATTGGGTGTATACCTTTAGATTTTGGATGACTATCTTCTTCATCGTCTTGTTGCAGCCCGCAAGGGCGGAACTATCACAAAACGATTAGGAATAAAAAAAGCGGCACACTATGTACCGCTTCTTTGTTTTATGATTTATGAAGTATGTTTTACTTCTGCACAACAAACTTCCCTCTTGCGCTTTCTTTCTCGCTTCTTACTTCATAGAAATAAATGCCTGCGCTCCAGGTGGAAATAGAGATGGTATTATCAATGCCGGTGAGATTTTCTTTATAAACTACAGTACCCAGAAGGTCGGTGATAAGCAAGGTTTCTGGGGAGGTGCTGGTGCTGTGGTGAATGTTGAGAAGGGTGGTGGCGGGATTGGGGTAAACAATTAAACCTACTCCATCTTTTATTTCTGGAACAGATGTAACTATGTTAGCAAGCTTTGCAACAAAAATATCCCAACCTCCACCTCCAGCATTGGTTAAAGTAGTTGTGCCGAAGGTAGTGGATGAACTTGCAAATATTCCGGTAACATAGCTATTACCGCTGCCGTCAATGGCAATGCTAAAGCTTTCATCATAATTATTTCCTCCTGCACTTTTTGCCCATACTACATTACCGCCAGCATCGTATTTTACAATAAATATATCGGCATATCCGGAAGTGACATTGGTTAAAGTAGTTGTGCCGAAAGTGATGGATGAACTTCCAAAATATCCAGTAGCATAACTATTGCCGCTGCCGTCAACAGCAATGCTCGTGCCTACATCTTGAAAACCACCGCCAGCACTTTTTGCCCATACTACATTTCCACTTGAATCGTATTTTACGATAAATATATCCAAAGTTCCGGCAGTGGTTAATGTGGTTGTGTCGAAGGTGAAGGATGAACTATTAAAATATCCAGTAACAAAGCTGTTGCCACTGCCATCAACGGCAATGCCTGAGCCATATTCATTACCCGCTCCTCCAGCTCTTTTTGCCCATAATACATTGCCGCCTACATCGTATTTCACAATAAACATATCATAAGAAGCTCCAGCATTGATTAATGTAGTTATGCCGAAGGTGAGGGATGCACTTCCAAAAAATCCGATAACATAGCTGTTGCCGCTGCCGTCAACGGCAATACTTTCGCCTTCATCATCGTCGCTTCCTCCAGCTCTTTTTGCCCATACCACATTGCCGCTTGCATCGTATTTTACAATAAATATATCTGCATGTCCGACACTAGCATTTGTTAATGTGGTTGTGCCGAAAGTGATGGATGGACTTGCAAACCAGCCTGTAACATAGCTGTTACTGCTACCGTCAACTGCAATGCCATTGCTAGAAACTGTCCCACTTGCGCTAACACTTTTTGCCCACACCACATTGCCGCTTACATCATATTTTACAATGAACATATTTACGGTTCCCCCACTGGTTAATGTAATTGTGTCGAAGGTGATGGTTGAACTGCTAAAATATCCTGTAACATAGCTATTGCCGCTACCATCAATGGCTATGCTGTTGCCTTTGTCATTTTGATTACCTCCTGCACTTTTTGCCCATACTACATTGCCACTTGCATCATATTTTACAATGAATATATCCGGAGTTCCGACGGATCCAGCATTGGTTAATGTGGTTGAGCCGAAGGTGATGGATGAGCTTTGAAAATAGCCGGTAACAAAACTGTTTCCATTGCCATCAACAGCAATGCCGTTGCCGTAATCATAATCACTTCCTCCTGCACTTTTTGCCCAAAGCCAATTGGGTGCTTGTGCGAATGTTTGTAAAGAAATAAACAGCATTGCTGCGAGAATTGTAATTACTTTTTTCATTGTATTAATTTTTTATTTGTTACTATAATTTATTTATTGACTGCAATATTACTAAAAAGATTTATCATTTATCAACCCAAAGTCCCTCCCCACTTCCTCCGTATAATTCTCATGCTCCATCATCTTTTTTCTAATTTCTATGAAGTGAATCGGATAAAAGGTGCGCTTGGCAGACTTTCTACTCCCGCTTTTTTACCAATAAATACATACCGGATTCCTACTTCGGTATTTAATGGCAATCCTGGAATTTCCTGGGTGGTTTTTCCGGTGAACATTTTATGTGTCCAAATCTGCAATGCCACTGCTGCACGAGGATTCAGGCACATTTGAATTTCAATTTGCTTTACGCCCAAGCCTTTGTAAGAGTCGCAATGACCCTTCAAAGAATCGGGCGTTTTCCCCTGCGATGTTACCACGCCCTGCGGAGGAGCGATGGTATCCGGCGCGGCAGTGCCCGGCTTTTTCACGCCGTACCCGACGGCAATTCCGACCGCTTTATTCGTGGCGACCAAAGTTTGAACATAGCCCATGTAATTGTCAGAAAAAACGATATTCAAATCGTCCATACCGGCATTAATCAGCACCGTTTTGGCATCTGCCTGGTCCCACAATTCCTGGCGGGCGGTAATGTTATTTTTCACCACCGTAATTTTCCCTCTTGCCACCGTAGTGGTCGGATTAGGAGTCGGAAGGCTTGCGGAATTGGCATCCAAACCATCACAAATTTCTACATACTTTTGTAGCTTTTGAGCTACCGTTTTGCCCACCAGATTCAGGACAAAGATTACTTTTAAGATTGCTTTTCTCATTTTATTAAATTTTTAATTGGTTATTTATTAGTTTAAAATTAGTTTGAATTAAGGACTTTTGAATGAAAAGGTACAGTTGCAAAATGCACTCTATTTGCAAACAAACGACGATTGTTTGACGACAAACGACAAATGTTTGACGCAAATTCACGAATGTTTAACCCAAGTTGACGAATGTTTAACCCAAGCTGATGATTGTTTAACCCAAGATGACGAATGTTTAACCCAAGCTGACGAATGTTTAACCCAAGCTGACGAATGTTTGGCCCAAGTTGTTGAATGTTTGACCCAAACTGTGGAATGTTTGACCCAAGCTGACGATTGTTTGGCCCAAGTTGTGGAATGTTTGACCCAAGTTGTGGAATGTTTGACCCAAGTTGTGGAATGTTTGACCCGAAATAACTCTTACTATAAAGGAGTACCAAATTTTCCGGCAAGTTTTTCATCTTGCAGATAAATTTGGAATTGTGCGAAAATTTCTTAGAAAGAGAGAGAGACTCACCTGGCGGACCTTATAAGAATTTGTATCTAAAAAGCAAGCCCCGCTCCAAAAATTCTTGGAGGGATTTGACTCCTTATTATATGTATTGCAAAAGTTCATTTTTATTTTAACGGGGTAAAATAAGCGAAAAGATTTGTATCCTCCAAATTTCCACGCAAATTTTTTGAATAAATATTTTCGTTTTGTGATAACGACCTTTTGGGTTTGCGAACAAAACGATGTAGATTATTATCATCATCCTCAAGCCCGAAAGTTTTCCTATTTTTGCCGCCATTAAAAATTAGAAATGCTCACCATAGATCCGAAAGAAGAAAAAACCAGCCGCCTTCACAGTATCCTTTTACATGCCGTTGCTCCGCGCCCCATCGCCTTTGCAAGCACTATTGATGAGGACGGAAATCCTAATTTAAGTCCGTTTAGTTTCTTCAATTGCTTCGGTGCCAAGCCTCCTATTTTGATTTTTTCTCCTGCTAGAAGGGTGCGCGATAATACGATTAAACATACGTTGGAGAATGTGTATGCAATCCAGGAAGTGGTTATTAATGTTGTAGATTATAGTATGGTGCATCAGGCTTCGCTTGCCAGTGTTGAATATCCGAAAGGGGTGAATGAATTTGAGAAAGCAGGGTTTACTGCCATCGAATCGGTGATGGTGAAACCGTTTCGAGTGAAGGAATCGCCTGTCCAGTTTGAATGTAAGGTAAAACAAATCATCGAAACCGGACACGAAGGCGGCGCAGGGAACCTGGTGATATGCGAGGTGGTAATGATTCATATTAATGAAAATATTCTGGATGAACACGGGGTGATAGATCAGCATAAGATAGACCTCGTGGCACGCCTTGGCAGCGATTGGTATTGCCGCACCAGCCATGCCTTGTTTCAGGTCGAAAAACCGAATATGAAGATCGGGATTGGGATAGATGCTTTGCCTGATTTTATTAGAAATAGTAGTATCCTCACTGGTAATAACCTCGGGCAGTTGGGCAATGTCGAATCGCTGCCCAGCGAAGCGGAGATAGAGGCATTCCTAGGACGAAATTTTTATAAATTCTTAATAAAAAATAATGGCGGCAACAAGGAACTGGTGGAAAAGGAATTACATGAGTTTGCCAAAGAATTGCTTGATAATGGGTATGTCAAAGATGCGTGGAAGGCTTTATTACTAATCAACGACGATGGAATTTAACATCAAGAAAAAGGGCATTTACCGATTTATCGAGGAAGGCGAAGGACCTGTGTTGATCCTTCTGCATGGCTTGTTCGGTGCTTTGAGTAATTGGAAGGAAGTGGTGGAGAAATTCAGCGGTAAATACAAGGTGGTGATTCCTCTGATGCCGATTTATGAAATGCCTTTACTGCTGACTAATGCGAGTTCTCTTTCCTTGTATATCGGTCGGTTCATTAAGTTTAATAAATACAAGGACTTTACTTTGATTGGGAATTCTTTAGGGGGTCATGTGGCGTTGATGTATGTCGTGAAACACCCCAAGAAAGTTCGTCGTTTGGTGCTGACTGGCAGCTCTGGTTTGTATGAAAATGCAATGGGCGGAACCTTTCCTCGTCGTGAGGATTATGAGTTTATAAAAGCCAAAGTTGAATATACTTTTTATGATCCGAAGAATGCCACGAAAGAACTCGTTGATGAGGTTTATGAAATCGTAAATAATCGTGGAAAGTTGGTTCGAATTCTTTCGCTTGCCAAGTCTGCCATTCGACATAATATGAGTGAGGATTTAAAGAAGATTCAAACGCCAACTTGTCTCATCTGGGGAAAGCAAGATACTGTTACCCCACCCGAAGTTGCTGAAGATTTCCACTTGCTGCTTCCAAATAATGAACTCTTTTGGGTTGATAAATGCGGACATGCAGCGATGATGGAACAGCCCGGAGAATTCAATCGGATCCTGTTTGATTGGTTAGAGAAACAAAACTAATTAATCTTGAAAATATCCTCTGTCACTTTCGTAAAAAGCAGCACTACGTTCTTGCAGGCTCCCGAAACTATTCTTCCTGAATATGCTTTTGCCGGACGCTCGAATGTTGGGAAATCTTCTTTGATAAATATGCTCTTGGGTAATAAGAAAATCGCAAAGACTTCAGCCACTCCCGGGAAGACTCAACTGCTGAATCACTTCCTGATTAATGAGCAATGGTATCTTTGTGATTTGCCAGGATATGGTTTCGCAAAATCTTCCAAGAAAGATAAATCGCAATGGGAACAAATGGTGAAAAATTATATCACCAAAAGAGAAAATCTCACTGGTATTTTTGTTTTGATTGATTCACGTATTCCGCCCCAGCAGAATGATTTGGCATTTCTTCGGTGGATAGGAGATCATCAAATTCCGTTTGTGATTGTCTTCACGAAGATTGATAAATTAGCCAAGACAAAACTCGCTGCCAACATAAATCATTACAAAAAAACCTTGCTCGAAGAATGGGAGGAATTGCCTTTGCTATTTTATACCTCTTCAATAGATGAAAATGGAAAGAAAGAGATTTTGGACTTCATCAAAACAACCAACGCTATTAAAAATTAGATGCTAAAATTTGATACCATCACCGACCTTAATAATCATCTCGAAAAATTAAGAAAAGATGGTTTCAAGATTGGTTTTATCCCGACGATGGGGGCGTTGCATCGCGGGCATTTGTCATTAATCGAACGAGCGAAACAAGATAAAGTAATTACTGTTTGTAGCATCTTCGTGAACCCTACGCAATTCACTAATGCCAATGATTTAAAAAATTATCCGAGGACGATGGATGCCGATAGTTCCTTGCTCGATGGTGCGAATTGCGATATTTTATTTGCGCCAAGCGTGGAAGAAATTTATCCGCATCCTTCCAAAACATTTTACAATTTCGGTTTCCTCGAAACGCCGATGGAAGGCATTCATCGGAAGGGGCATTTCAACGGAATGGCGACCGTCGTGAATCGGTTATTCGAAATCGTGAAGCCCGATTTTGCGTACTTCGGCGAGAAAGATTTCCAGCAATTAACGATCGTGAAGATGCTTGTGAAAATGCAAGCTCTTCCTATCAAAATTATCCCTTGCGAAACTTTGCGCGAGAAGGGCGGATTAGCAATGAGTTCGCGAAATATTCACCTCTCATCAAAAGAAAAAGAGGAGGCGTTGATCATCTCTCAAACATTATTCAAAGTGAAAGAACTGCTACCGACAACTCCATTCGATGAATTGAGATATTGGGCAATAAATAACCTGACAAAGAACCCGAATATTCAACTCGAATATTTTGAAATCGCTGATGCCGAAACTCTAAAACCGATTAAGGACGGGATTACAAATCCCGACCAGCTTAATTCCAAAATCAGAGCTTTCATCGCCCTGAAAATCGGGCAGACGAGGCTGATTGATAATTTGGAATTAAATTAGACCCCTTTCCCTCCGTTTTCAAAGAGGGGGTAATGCCAAAAAATGCCCTTTTTATAGTTAATGTATTGATATATAATCTAATTTTGCGTTTTATACCCTTGAAATCCACAACGGAACTTGGTAAATTCATGACGGAATTTACCAAATTCCGTCATGAATTTACCAAGTTCCGTCAGGAATCTCACAGATGTCGTCCGACATTTACCAAAAGCATGACGACATTTGGCAAATGTCATCATGCTTTTGATACATTTCAAGCCTATACATGGCAAAGAATTTTGGGAATATCACACCTTGAATAGAGTATCTGGAATAACATCATTTTTGCCTTTTTCTTAGGAATCTCATTAACGGGTTTTGGAGTTAAAACCAGATTATTTTGCCTTTTTTGAGGAAAAAGTGTAGAATTTTCTTTGCGATTCATCAGGACTAATATTTTGATACCTTGAAGTCTCAAAATGCCCGTGAATAGAGGATTCCGAAGCGTTTGATAAAATTTTTGGACTTGTATTTATCAAAGAAAATCTTGTAAAAAGAGTAGAAAAATTTGGTCATTAAAAAAAATGGTAGTAATTTAGCACCCTCAAACGAGAAAAAAATATGTTAAACTAAAAATAATTTAAATTAAAAAGAATGAAAAAAATTTACACAATTATCGCAATCCTTTTCCTTTTCGCAGGTGCCAACGCGCAGACCTCGGAGAGCAGAGCTTTATCAAGCAAACATTTGACCCCGTTTACCGGTCAAAAAAATTACAATCACAGTCCTAATCATGAAAAATCTGGTCCTGCCGCTTTTTGGATTGATTTGGATTCTGCCGACAGTTTTAATGCCGCATCCCTCGGTCTTAACTACGCCCGTTTCAGATGGGACAACAATTTCCATTATGTAAACGCCGATACTTTGGGCGGACATTTTGGATTATCAAACTACTACATGGTGATGTTTGATACCTTGGTAGATTCGTACAATGCAGCGGGTCCGTTCCCTTACTCTCGCAGTGCGTATCCAACACTTAGTGTTGATTCGGTATTGTTATGGGTAGGACAAGAAAACAATTCAGGAAATGATGACACTTTGATCGTTCAGATTCTTGGAGTTCAGCATCACGCAACAGGTTTGGCAACATATCCTGACACTGCGGGTACCATTATGTATTCTAATGATATGTTCATTCTTCCTGCTTCAGCTCCTTTGAATACAGGAAACTATGGTGATGGATTCTTCTTTGTTTATCATCCATCCAGCCCAAATCTTCCTACCAATACTTTTACAATCAAAGTTCAGTATTTAGGAGCTAAGACCGATTCATTCATGTTTGTTGCTGGTTGCCCTGCATTCTCTGGTGCTGGTGCATGCGCTGGTTTCACTATGGCTGATTCTTCTTCGTATCATCCAAATAGTTTCTACAAAGAAACTCAAACAAGCACTAACTTCAAAGAAGATAGAGTATGGCCTACTCCTGGCGATGGTTATTTGTATTACGAATGTAACAGCGTAACCGGATTTACTTATGGTGTAGATGGTTTCGATTACATTCAGAATATCGGAGTTAACGCTAAGGTAACGATTACAACAGGTATGACTGAAAACAAGTCGTTAGGAATAAAATTATTCCAGAACATGCCAAATCCTTTCACCAATACATCTAACGTAACTTATGAATTGGCGAAACATGGAAATGTAACTTTTGAAGTTACTGACCTTGCCGGAAGAGTTATTGTAGCGATGAACGAAGGCGGTCAGGATGCTGGTCGTCATACGATCACTTTGGATGGAAAGAACTTCTCTCAAGGAGTTTATTTCTACACCGTGAATGTTGATGGTGTTAAATTATCAAACAAGATGATTGTTACAAAATAACAACCACTCTTTATTAAAAAAAGAAAGGCTCTCGGAAACGGGAGCCTTTCTTTTTTGTATTAAATTCTAAACATTTATCGCCAACCAAGCCATCAATCCCATGCCGGTTTCCAAGGCAGTTTCGTCAATGTCGAAGGTGGAAGTATGGACGGGAGAAATTATTCCCCGTGCTTCATTCCTTACTCCGAGGCGATAAAAGCAGCCGGGGATTTGTTGGGCGTAGGAAGCAAAATCTTCTGCGGCTGTCCAAAGTGGAAGGTCTTCTATATTTTCTTTTCCAAGAAATTCTTCGGCAAACTTTCTTGTAGTGCGTGTGATGTTTTCTTCATTAATCAGAACAGGATAGCCCTTCAGGATATTAAATTCGCAAGTACCGCCCATGCTTTGTGCAAGCGTTTCTGCGAGATGTTTCATTCGCTTATGAGCTTCCATTCTCCAGGTTTCATTGAAGGTGCGGAAAGTGCCTTCGAGTTTCACTTCATCGGGAATAATGTTGGTCGCGCCATTCGCAATTACTTTCCCAAAAGAAAGAACCGATGGGATGCTTGGATTGGCATTGCGACTGACGATTTGCTGCAATGCAATAATTATATGCGAAGCAATCAAAACCGGATCAATCAACTGATGTGGCATTGCGGCATGACCGCCCTTGCCTTTGACGGTAACATATATTTCATCTGCAGAAGCCATATAAATTCCTTCGCGAAAGCCCACTTTTCCGGCATCAATAAAAGGCATTACATGCTGCCCGATGATCCCAATGGGAGTAGGATTTTCCAAAACCCCTTCCTTAATCATCATCGAGGCACCGCCAGGAATTCGCTCCTCTCCCGGCTGAAATATCAACCGAATAGTTCCTTCAAATTCACCCTTCATTTCATTCAAAATCTTCGCGGTTCCGAGCAAAGAGGAAGTATGAACATCGTGCCCGCAAGCATGCATCACCCCGATATTCTTGGAACAATAATCCACTTTGTTGGTTTCCAAAATCGGCAGTGCATCCATATCGGCACGGAGGGCGAGCGTTCGTTTGGCGGGATTTTTTCCTTCAATAGTAGCCACAATTCCCGTCTTGGCGACACCGGTTTGATGTGGGATATTCTGATTCTTTAAATATTCCGCGACATACGCCGAGGTATTATATTCTTCAAAACTCAACTCGGGATGTTGATGCAAATGGCGGCGAATGGCAACGATTTCAGGAGCATAATCCTTGGCGAGAGCTTTGATTTTATCTTTTAATGAATTCATAAATTTTATACTTTAATCGTTAATTTTAGGTGTTTCAACCGAGCTGGGGAACTTTTCTCCACTACCGGAGAACTTTTCTCCACCACCGGAGAACTTTTCTCCACCACCGCTGAACTTTTCTCCACCACCGCTGAACTCTTCTCCACTACCGTAGAACTCTTCTCCACTACCGTAGAACTTTTCTCCACTACCGGAGTAATCTTCTCCACTACCGGAGAGTCTTTCTTTTATAGGCAATTTTAAGGATTTATAAGTCGGATAATATAAAAAACTTCCTTTTTTAATACCGGTAATGAGGTTGGCAGGAAGCATTTTTATTTATTCAATATCATCTTGATGCCGACCAAAATGATGATGATGCCGAAGACTTTTTTGATGACTTCGGCACTTAATGAGATGGCGAATTTGCTGCCGAAATAACTTCCGAGAATGAAGGTCGCGGCTAATATCATCGAGATTTTGAGGTCCACATGCCCCGCTTTATAATAATTATAAACGCCGAGAATTCCGATGGGAGGCAGCATCATCGCGAGGCTTGTTCCTTGTGCTGCATGTTGCGATAATCCGCAGAAAAAAACGAGTGCCGGAACGACGATTAATCCTCCGCCAATGCCAATAAAACCGCTGAATACTCCGGCAATAATTCCTATTGCCATCAGGATTAATAATGTTGAAAGTTCCATTTTCATTATTTTAGAAATCGAGGGAAAAGGAGAGGTAGAATAAGGGCTTTTGGATGGTGTAATCCTGATAGCCCCACGCCCAATCGGCGCGGATAAAGTACCCGAATAATTTACTGCGAACCCCGAAGCCATATCCGGCAACAATAGGCTGGCGTTGGGTTTCGAGAATAACTGTTAAGGAAGGACCATTGTTGATGTTGGTCTTGTTGATGTTGGTTCCTGAATCCAATGGATTCAAGCCCGTCCATGCCGTTCCGATGTCACCAAAGCCAATGACCTGGAAGTTCTTGATAAAGTCAGATTTGATAGGGCGGCGCGAGAAATATTGGAAGATTGGGATGCGCAATTCGCTGTTGACCACGGCAAAACTATTACCATTCCTGATGTTCTGATTGAAGCCTCGCATATTCGTTGCCAAGGCTTGATAGGCGTAGTTTTGAGAAGCATCAATGTTGGTCGTCCGGTCGAATTTCGGGAACAAGGTATTATCCACGCCGCCGAGGTAATAAATTAGTCGCTGTTGACCGAAAGAAGTGCTCGCCGCAAAACGATTCGCCCAGATAATCTCGCGATGAATCTTTATGTAATGACGGAAATCAATGCCGACCACATACATCGTGGAATTGGAAGCGCCGGGCTGATTTAAAATTTGGGCAATGGCACTATCCTGATGGAACATTTGGGCAAAGATTTTGAAACGGGTCCCGCTATATAAATTCAAACCGATGTTGAGCGTGTTATCATATATATATTCAGCATCCAAGCTGCCCCAATGTTCAAAGGTATTGGGCACATTCAAACTTTGCTGATCGCTTGCCTGAAGTACGTTTCGGTTATTACGATACGCCATCGAACCACGGATGGAAGCAATTTCATTGAAGGGCCATTTGAGGCTGTACTGAACCTCGTGGCTATGAGTCCTTGTGAAATAACCATTGCCATCATCATAAGTTTCGCCAAGGCGATAGAATGAAAGTTTTTTATCCATCCGGTGCTTGAGGTTTTCATAGCTCAAGAGGTATTCGTTGTTGGATAAATCACCAGATAAACGAACGCCGCCAACAATACGATAATCCTCCATCAAATCAGAAATACCTACTTTGAAAACTCCCAACAAACCCGGGTCGAAGAAGACGGGGCTACCCGGATTGAAGGTTTGATAAGTAGGAGTCAGCATGCTGTTATCGGCTTGCGTAACGAGGTAGTTGGTTGTGAAGCCGAGGTCGTAGTTCCTTGCTTTGAAGATGGATGCCAACTCCGCATGGGTTTTCCTGCCAAGGGTATCAACAGGTTTCGGGGTTGCCTTCGCCACAATCTCCTTTTTCTTTCGCTCTTCTTTCTTTTTTTCTTTCTCTTTCTCCTTTGGTTTTAATACTTCGTTAGAGAAAATATAATTGTTGATGTCAATGTAATTTGAATCGCGGGGATGCTTAACATCGGCAGTAGATTTACTGACGACAGTTGGGGATTTAGAACCTTCTTCCGATTGGCTGGTGTCGTGTTTGTTCAAAATATTTTGTTGGAAACCGGTGGTTTGTAAGATCTTGGGTTTACCATCCCAGTTGCCCATCGGTTCGTTGAAGAGATTGTATTTCCCATCCATATAAATTAACTCCACCTGCTTGCTGGTCTTGGAGTTTATATCTTGTGAAATGATATTCCTTGGCGAGTTGGTAATTGGATAAGAAGTAACCACATCGCGGTAATGTTCAATTGTATCCACATAGCTGATAATGCTGTCGAGATGGGCGATATAGCGATTGTTGATTCCGCTCTCATCGCTCAAGTAAGCGATGTTTGAACTATCGTATTGGAAGGGTTGCGTTTCGTTGCAGTAAGGGGTATTCGTCAATCGTTTCAGGACTTTTCCTTTGCCACTGAAGTCATACAAAAACAAATCCGTAGTGGCATTAACGGCGATGGTTGGGATGGATTTATCAGTCCTTAAAGTATCATTGATTCTATTAGAACTAAAAACAATTTGTTTGGAATGATTCACAAAACGCGGATTGAAATCATCATACAAGTCATTCGTGATTTGCTGATAGGTACGGCTACGGATATTATAAACATAAATATCCGACTGCCCTCTCATAATCCCTGCAAAAACCAGGTTTTGTCCATCGTCTGAATATCCGAAATCGGAAACTTTATCGAAGCCTAAGAGATTTGTTTCGTCGAATTTATGAGTCGTCATATCGTATGTCGTCAGCTTTACATTGCCTTTGTATTCTCGGATCATGGCGACCAACTTGCCGGTAGGATGCCAGCAGAGAACGGGCATGGTTTCATCGTTTATCTGGACCAACGATTTGTATCCATCCTTAAACAATTTCTTCTTCCAGTTCTTTTGGATGTTATAGAGATACACCTTGTACTTCCCAATATCATTCCGAACGAAGGTGGCATAATTTCCATCGGGGCTTATCTTTAATTGATTATAGATACGTAGCTGCTTTGCCCGTGCGGAGAGGGGTTTGGATAATGGAAGATCTTTTCCTTTGTCGGCATTGAAGTATTTCTTCTGATAATATTCCAACCAATTATCCGACAAGCTGCGTAGCGATGATCCCAAAACGAAGTTCATTCCGCTTTCGATATTCCGATTCACCCGAGTCATGTAGATGAGGTTCGAGACCGATGTTTCGCCATACGTTTCTTCAATATATTTCCAGATAGAATGCCCCGCAATAACGGCATCCACGCCTTGGAGGCGATTAAACTTTTTATACTTCCCCGACAGGATTCCGTCGCGCATCCGGTTGTCCATTTCGGTACTCCAATCTTCGGCAACGAAGGAATATAAACCCTTAGAATACCAGTCCGGAATATTCAGCATGGCGGCATTCTGTAATACATCTTTTACATCGCCGCCATACATTATTTGATTAAACAATACATTGGCAATGCCTTCGCGAACTTGCTTACGCAGATGCCGGTGGTCGCCATCGAAATACAACAATATTTTACTGCCGGCTATCTTGGCGGTGCCGCCGGTATTGTTTTGGTCATCGGTAGAGAGTCCGATATTGCTTTGCTTCATGTCGCTTAGGCGGTTGAAGATGACGAATTGCAGCCGCCCATCGAGATTATAATCGAACAGTTTTTGAATCTGTGCCAAGTCGTCATCGGCAATTTTGCCGACATACATCGCGATTTCTTCACCGCCTTTGTAATAATAGGAGTCGAAATTCTTGAACCGATAATAACTCCAGAAAAACTCATTGTATTGAACGCGGTTCTTGCCAAAGGTCATGTTGGTACCTTGGTAGAATTGCCCGAAAGTATCGAAATATCCTATCATTAAAAGAAGCAACAGGAGGATTGGTTTGATATGTTTAATTTTATTCATTTCCGTTGTCGTGCTATGAAGCCTTTTTATACCCTTGGTTTAAACCCTTATAATTAAGGTGGCAAATTTACGGAAAATTTTATTCCAAAAAAACTGGTTTCCCTCCTTTCAAGTCATTTTACCTGCTGTTGAAGCGGCTCCAACAGGTGTTCAAGTGGCTCCAACAGGTGTTCAAGCGGCTCCAACAGGTGTTCAAGTGGCTCCAACAGGTGTTCAAGTGGCTCCAACAGGTGTTCAAGTGGCTCCAACAGGTGTTCAAGCGGCTCCAACAGGTGTTCAAGCGGCTCCAACAGGCGTTCAAGCGGCTCCAACAGGTGTTGAAGCGACTCCAACAGGTGTTGAAGCGACTCCAACAGCGGTATAAAACATGCCGATTAATAAGAAAACTGAAAAAAATTCCATCTCCCTCCAGGTTTTGAGAATCGGAATTCCAATCATCACAACTTTGGTTATGGATTATTAATATTGGATCATAAAACCTGATTCCGATTCCAATTTATATCTTTGCGCCCTATTAAAAAAATATTTGTGCCTAAGAAATAATTCCCGCCTAATTACGTCCTAACGAAAAACCAAATGAAACAATACCGATTTCCCAAACTTAGATTTTCAGATTTACTTCTAATTTCCTCCCTCCTCTTTCTTCTTTCTCAAAGTGGGATGGCGCAAACCTCCTGGAGTCTGCAAAAGTGCATTGACTATGCTTTGATGAATAATATCACCATCAAATCTACCGAGCTTAACACCCAGCTTGCCAACCAACGGGTAACCCAAAGTTATGCCGCCTTCCTCCCGAATGTGAATGGGAGCGCATCGCATTATTATGATTTCGGAAGGACGATAGACCCATTCACCAATACCTTCACGACGAATCGGGTGATGAGCGATAATTTTTCAGTAACCACCAGCGTAACCCTGTTTGCCGGCTTCCAATTGCAGAATTCCTTGAAGCAATCCAAGCTCGATTACCTCTCCAGCACTTATGATTTGAAGAAGATTGCGAATGATATTTCGCTGAATGTCGTAAGCGATTATCTTCAAGTCCTCTTCAGCATGGAGAATGTCGGCGTCGCGAATCATTCCCTGGAATTAATTAAGAAACAACAAGACAATACCAAGAAATTGGTAGATGCCGGCAGCCTCCCTCGCGGCAGTTTGCTGGATATTAATGCCCAAGTCGCGAACAATGAATTAGCCTTGATTAATGCCCAGAATAATCTCGATTTATCGTATTTGAGTTTGAAGCAATTGTTGGATCTCGATTCTGTGAAAGACTTCCAGATAGAGAAACCCAAACTAACCGCCACCCCCTTCGCCATCACCGCAAACGAAGTAGGAAACATTTATGCAACAGCCGAGAAAAACCAACCGGAAGTAATCAGTTCAGACCTTAAATTAAGGAGTTCGGAAACCGGTTTGGCAATCGCTCGCGGAGCACGGTTTCCACGGTTGTCATTAAGTGGGAGTTATGGTACAGGATATTCCGATCAGCGGGAACAATTGAAGAGTTATACCACCACCATCATCCCCAATCCGGTGATAGGATATGTTTCCGATTCGGTGGGCACTCCGGTACGTTCGTATCTTCCGCAAGCCATCGGCAATCCGGTCTATGAAAAGACTCCTTTCAAAGAACAATTAACCGATAATTTGAATAAGACCGTCGGGTTTAATTTAAGTTTCCCCTTCTTTAATAATTGGAATACCAAAACAAATATCAGTCGCGCAAAGATTGCCGTATTAACCGCAAAATACAACAACCAACAAGTGCGCTTGTCGCTCAAGAAATCCATTGAACAAGCCTATTACGATGCCTCGGCAGCTTATAAAAAGTATAATGCCACAACGACCAGTGTGGAGGCTTTGACAGAGGCATTCAAATATGCCCAACAGAAGTTTGATGTGGGATTAATCACCTCTTATGACTTCTTGGCAGCGAAAAATAATTTGGATAAATCGCAATCCGATTTGATACAAACGAAGTACGATTACATCTTCAAAACAAAAATCCTGGACTTCTATCAGGGCAAAACATTAACATTCTAATCGAATAATTTAATCATGAAAAAAAATAAAATAATCTGGTATCTCGTCGGGGGTTTAGTAGTGTTAATCATTTTCGTTATCATCGCCAAAAAGAAAGGCTGGATAGGGCAAACCGACCCTACCGAAATCAGCAGCACGAAGGTAAAACATGCCGATGTTATCGAGACTGTTTCAGCGAATGGCAAAATACAACCGGTGGTAGAAGTGAAGATGTCTGCCGATGTTTCCGGTGAGATTATTGAACTCAAAATAAAGGAAGGCGAAGTCGTGAAACAAGGGCAGTTATTAGCTAAGATTAATCCCGATATTTATCTTTCGTCGTTGGATAGGATGATTGCTTCGGTGAATTCTGCGAAAGCGAATCTGGAGAATTCCAAATCCCGTAAACTACAAGCTGAATCTAATTTCACGAAGACCGAACTGACTCATAAAAGGAATAAGAAGTTGTATGATCAGGGTACTATTTCTGTGGCTGATATTGAAGCATCGCAGGCATCTTATGATGTCGCGAAATTGGAAGTGGATGCTGCCCGTCAGAGCGTTACTGGTGCCGAATATTCCATTTCAAGTGCCGAAGCATCCGTGAAAGAGGCGCAGGATAATTTGAAAAAGACATCCATTTTCGCCCCAGTGGATGGTACGGTTTCAAAATTAAATGTCGAGAAAGGTGAGCGCGTGGTGGGTACTTCCCAAATGGCTGGAACAGAAATTATGCGCATTGCGGACATGAATTTAATGGAGGTAAATGTGGATGTCAATGAGAATGAAATCGTGAAAGTTCACATCGGAGATACCGCGTTAATCGAGGTGGATGCGTATCTCAATCGCAAGTTCAAGGGCGTGGTTTATGAGATGGCGAATACCGCAAATTCTACCGGAAGTACCACCGATATGGTTACTAATTTCGTGGTTAAGATTCGCATCGTGGCGGATTCTTATTCCGATCTTATTCCGAAAGATAAACCCAACCAAAGTCCTTTCCGTCCGGGCATGTCGGCTACGGTAGATATTCAAACCAAGACCGCGAATAATGTGTTGGTAGTTCCGATTCAAGCCGTTACTACGAGGGATACTACGATTAAAAATAAATATGGAATGAAGAAGGGCGATACCGAAACGGCGGGTGAAAATATTGATAAAGTAAAGAACCAAAAAGCTCAGGATAAAGCCCAAAAAGAAAAGAACATAGAGGTGGTTTTTATCAATGATAAGGGTATTGCCAAAATACAACCCGTGAAGGTCGGCATTCAGGATAATAATAACATCGAAATTACCAGCGGGCTGAACGAAGGTGACGAAGTAATTTCCGCGCCATACAGTGCCATTTCTAAGACTTTAAAAGATAAAGACAAGATTAAAGTCGTCAAGAAGGAGGAACTTTTCGGGGCTGATAAGAAGAAATAAGTTCATTTTATCCAATTCCTTAACCCTCGAATCAAAATGGAAAGAGAAAAACCGGAAAAACGAGGAAATTTGGCTTTTATACTCATTTCCAACCAATTACAAATGAAAATACTCTATTTTATACCCTCAAATAAAAACGGCGGAGAGATAAACCAACAAGTTATCGAGATAACCAAACAGGTTATCGAGGTAACCAAACAGATTATCGAGGTAAGCAAACAGGTTATCGAGGTAAGCAAACAGGTTATCGAGATAAGCAAACAGGTTATCGAGATAAGCAAACAGGTTATCGAGATAAG